>NZ_JAUZUQ010000006.1:0-276507 GCF_031844105.1 Acidovorax sp. PRC11
TGCGCGCACCCAGCGCTCCTGTGCATCGATCGCGGCGTCCATGGCCGCCAGGTACTCGGGGGTCCATGGGCCCGCGTCCTTCGCCATGTCGCGCGCAAGCTTGGCCTGCTCGAGGTTCATCTCGGCGATCGCGGTCTTCGACTTTCCGAACGACTCGTTCGCTGCCTCCTGCGCCTCAGCCTGCTTGCGCGTGGCGTCCGCGCCCTTGTAGATGCTGTCCAGGAATTTGCGGTAGGCCGCCTCGGCCTGCTCCTGGTTCTTTATGCTCCGCTCTTCCTCCACGCGCTGCACCTGCACGGTCGCGAGCCGCTGGGCCTCTGCCAGCGCCAGTTGCTTCGCCGCGCGGGTGCGCGCGTCCAGCTTGCCGGTCAGCTCCTCCTGCAGCTTTGCCACGAGGCGCTCGCCCTCGGTAAGCTTGCTTGCCTCGGCGCCCCGGTCGCGCAGGCGTGCGATGTACGCCTCTTCCTCCTTGATCTTGGCGCGGATGGTGGCGACCTCGGACTGGCCGGCCGCGGCGGATTTCTCCTTGAACTTTTCGTTGATGTCGGAGATGCGCTCGCGCAGATCGGCCTCGGTGATGAGGCCCGCGGCCACCAGGGCGCGCCCCTCCACCTCGGCCTTGTTGATCTCCTCCTGTCGCTTCGCCGCCTTCGACTGGAATGCCTCGCCCTGTTTCTCCCACTCGAAGTAGGCCTTCCGGCTCTGCGCGCGCTCCGCCTCGGCATCCGCGGCAGCCTTCTGCCCAGCAGCCACGCCTTCGAGGGCCGCCGCTTCCGCGCCCAGGGCCGCGAGGCGTTCCTGCATCTGCTTCTGGGCGGCCGGGTTGAGTCCGCCGCGGCCCGTGCCGAATGCTGCCCCGCCTTCGTTGGCGGCGAAACCCCGCCCGCTGCCCAGCTGCTTTTCGACCGCTGCGATTTCCTCGCGCACCTGCTTCAGGCGGTCCTGGGTGGTCTGCGCGCGGCCCACGCCCAGCATGCTGTCCCAGCCCTTCTTCGCAGCATCCGCCACGGCGCGCCACCCGCGCTCCAGGGTTCCCAGGTTGCGGTCGATGTCACCGGCGCGGCTGATCAGGGCGTCCGCGTAGGCCTGCTGCGCAACGCGCGCGGCATCCGTCGTGCGGCCCTGCTCCTCCAGGCTCTTGATCTGGCGATAGGTGCTCTCCGTCAGGAAATTCATCCCGTCGTTGAGCTTCAGCACGCCCGCCAGCGGCTCGTTGCGCAGGTCGGCGAACTGATCGGCCGTCTTGCTCACAGCCTGGCCGGTGGCGCGCTCGTACTGCACCGCGGCGAGCCCGGCGTCGCGCAGCACGTCGCCCACCACCTTGCCCGTGCCCGCAAGGGCGGTCAGAGATTCGGCGGCCTTGCCCTGGGTGCCCACCACGCCGCTGATGTCCTGGGCATAGGCCTTGAGCTGGCCGGAGGTGGTGCCGACGGCGTTGCCCGTCAAGATGAGCGCATTGCTGTAGCCCTGCGCCTCCTTGCTGCCCTCGTGGTAGGCGAGCGCCAGCACGCCCGCGGCCGCCGCGGCCACGTTGAGCGGATTCACCAGGCCCAGCACATAGCCGCCGAGCGCGCGCGCAGCGTTGCCAGCGCCACCAAACATGTCCTTCAGCTGGCCGCCCTGCTGCAGGAAGACGGTCAGCGGCGCCTGCCCGCCCTGCAGCGACACGATGATGTCGGTGAATTGCGCCGGCACGCCGCGCAGCGCCGCGGCTGTCTGCGCCGCGGACACGCCCATCTTGTTGAGCGAGCCGGAAGCGACGCGCTGCGCCTCCTCGGCCTGGCGCAGTTGCTCCAGGTAGGGCCTGAGCACGTCGGCGTTCGCGCCGCGCTGCTTGGCCAGGGCCTCGAAGTACGAGGCGCTGCCCTTCTCGCCGGCCTGCATGGCCGCCGTTGCGCGCTCGATGCTGCCGACGATGGACTTGGTGGCGCCGTCCATCTTCTGGGCCGCTGCGGGCGCACCGTCGCCGATGGCCTGGATGCCCTTGGCGGCCTGCTGGCCGGACTGCTGCACGTCCTGCGCCATCTCGCGCACGTCGCGCTTGATCTCGGCCATGCCCTGCTTCACGCCCGAGGCATCCACCCCGAAGCTGAGCTGTGCTTTCCGTTCTTCGTTGGCCATGGCGCGTCCAGAAATGCGAAGGCCCCGCGGAGATCCGCAGGGCCAGGTGTTGAGGGCCCCGCAGGGCCGATGTCAGGAGCCGCGGGCCGTTCGCTCGCGCTTCTCCCGCTCTTCGTTCATCTGCTCGAGTGCGGCCAGCTCCATCACGCGTACGTCGGCGTCGAGCTGGTCCCGGTCGTCGTCCGGCAGACGCATGCGATCCAGGCGCAGCAGCAGCACGTTGTGATCGAGGCCGGTGGGCCCACCCCTCGCGACGCGCCACTGGGTGGCCAGGTCGCGGAACAGGAAGAACGCATCGGCGTTCTCGGGCCACACCCACACTTCCTCGTGCCCGTAGTCGTCGGGTGTGAGGCCCCAGAAGGCCAGTTCCTCGGCCGTCGGCGGGCTGGTGTAGAGCGCCGCAGCCAGCGCCTTCAGTTTCCCAAGCGGCCTTCGATGGTGGCGACGCGGTACGCTTCGATGATCGCCTCGCTCGCGGCGGGCAGCTCGTCGGAGAGCTGCTGGAGCGATTCGGCGCTCAGGTCCACGTCGAGGTTCCAGCCGACCAGGATCTGGAGCATGTATTCCGCGTTGGTGCCCACCAGCTTTTCGTAATGGTCGCGCATGCTCCACGCCTTCGCGGGCGCGCCTTCTTCCGTCGGAGCGGCCTCGGCGGTGGCTTGGGCACCCAGCTTCTCGGCTTCGGCCCGGATGCCGTCCACCAGCGCGCCGAACTCCTTGCGGGTGCGGTAGCGGAACGTGCATTCGATGGTGCCTTTGGTGCCATCCAGCATCGGGACGGCGACCGTGCGCTTGAAGGTTTCGGGGCGCTTGCCCAGTACGATTTTTGCCATGGTTTTGTGCTTTCTGAGGGAGGAAAAAGACCCTCGCCGCATACGGTCGGCGGGGCATGAAAAAGGACCCGAAGGGCCCTGTGGCAGACGCGAGAGGATCAGGTGGCCGTGTAGCGCACCGGCCGGCCTTGCAGCGAGATGGTGGCGCGCACCTGCCTCACCTGGCCCTTCGTGAGGGTGGGCGTCTCGTTGAACGACACGTAGCCGTTGTAGAGGATCACCGAGCCGTTGGGGAGCGTGATCTTGATGGCGCGGATGGCGCGGGCTTCGCCGGCGGCCTTGAGGGCCTGGTAGCCGGGCAGCGTCGGGTCGTCACCGATGCCGATCTGGATGGACTGCGCGGCCGTCACGGTGGGCAGCTGGCGCTCGTAGTCCTCTTCCAGGAACGAGAAGTTGGCGAACTGCTGGTCGCCACCGTTCGTGGTGAATTCCAGGATCTGCGGGATCTGCGTCCAGGCCAGGACTTCGCGCATGGAGCCGGCCGAGGAGCCCGCCGGGAAGCGGTTCACGTCGGTGGTGTCGGTGCCGAGCAGCGAGAGCGCGTTCGTGGCGACGTCGCCGGCCTTGAAAATGCGCTCGCTGATCTTCTGCCAGCCGGACTTCAGCTCCAGGAAGGCGCCGTTGTTAAGGCCGTGGCCGGCGCTGGTGACCACGCCCGGCGCCGCGTTGGAGATGAGGGTGATCGCCTTGGCAGGGCCGTAGGCGGTTGCGATGGCGACGGTCGCACCGTCGGGAAGAGAGACAGCCATGTTGGGCCTTTCGAAGAAACGAGCCCCTGGTGGGGCGGATTTCTGCGAGGCGTCATGGCTGCGAGTCCCGAGGGAGAGGCAGGCCTGCGAGGCAGGGTGATGGGTGGGGAATCAGCGCTGCGCGTGCAGCCAGTTCTCCCAGGCGGTGATGGCGCCCTTCGCGAGGCGAATCAGCGCTTCATGCAGGGCTTTGGTGGTCGCGCTCACGGATAGATCCTCAGGCGCTCTTGGCGAGTGACAGTGACTTCGAAAGATGCCATCTCGGAATCGACTCCGAGCGGCACATAGGATGTCATTCGGACATCCACATCGAGAGGCCTTCCGTAGTCGTTCAGTGCCTTCTGCAGATCCTTTGCTGCGGCGGCGATTGCGAGCAGCTTTGCTTGTTGATCTTTTTCCATGAATTCTTCCTTTCAAGTGCGTGCGCCCCAGACGCTGAAGGTCTGCAGCACGCCGGTCAGTTCGTCGCCGTCGTCATAGGCCGACGTGGGCTCGGCTCGCGGCGAGGCCTGCAGCGCAGTCGAGGCGCACAGCGCGTCCTCGATGCCTCGCAACAGGTCCAGTGCTGCTTTCGGCGTGGTGGCCCAGGCGGTGATTTGGATGTCCGCGTGGCGCGTGCTCGGCGCCGTTTTATCGAGGAAGCGAATCGGCTCGCCACCGACGTGCTGCCACACCACGTAGGGCGTAGGCGTGTCGTAGGGTGCGGTCATCGGGAACACGCGCGGGCACTGCGTGCGCAGCGCCGCGACCAGGTCTTCTTCCAGGCTCATGCACCTCCCTTCTGTGCGACCCGCCGCCGCATCTCCGCCTCGGCGGCCTTGTAGGCCGCGTCCATGACCGACGCCGCCCCGCGCACGAATGCCTTGCCGGGCACGATTCGCGGCGCGGGCAGCGTCAGGTAGTAGGCGTCTTTCTGCTCGCGCGTGGCGCGCCGGCCGGGCCGCGGCTTGCCGTCCATGCCTGGGCGCACCACCGGGCCCATGCCGTCTGGGCGGTAGACGTAGCGCTGCAGGTAGCCGTACTCCACGAGGTGTCCGTGGGGTGCCTTGCGGTGGTTCCAGCTCACCTCATAGGTTGCCTTGCCGTCGCCAGACTTGCTGGCGCTGTAGGCCTGGTAGATCGACGCCGCCAGCTTGCCCGTCCGGCGTCCCAGCCCGGCGACATTTCGCTGGACCTGTTCATAGAGCACCTGGGCACCCGCCTGCGCGGCGGGCCGGACGGCCGCCTCGGCTTCATCGCCCAGCTCGTCCAGGTAGCTTTCCAGGCCGGCGGTATCGGCATCGATCGTGAAGCTCATCGGCCGACCTCGCAGACCAGGTCGACGTGCTCGCGGCCGGCGGCGTCCGGCAACACTGCCTGCACGTCGTAGACCGTGCCACCGTGCAGCACGCGCATGCCGGCGGCCACGTCGGTGCGCCAGCGCACGCGGATGGATGCCTTGACGGTGGACGCCTGGGCGTCCGCCTTGATGGCGCCAAGGCCGGAAAGCGTCTTGATGCTGGCCCAGGCCTCTGCGACCTCGACCCAGTTCTCGGAGCCTGGCACCGGGGAGCCCCAGGCGTCGGTCGCCGCGCCGCGGCGCTGGATGGTGATGCGGCGGTTCAGGTCTCCTGCTCGCATGTCACACCCCTATGCCCACGCGGTAGGGCTGCAGCAGCGCGTGCGCGCCGAAAGGCACTTTTGTGGCCGGCCCGGGCAGCACCTCCTCGCGATTGGCGTAGAGGTGCCCCAGGATCAGAAGGATGGCCGCCTGCACCGCGGAATTGACCACCATCGGCAGCGCCTCCGGCGGCTCTTGCGCCGCGTCCAGCGCCGCTTGGGTGGCGTACACGTTGCGGTTCAGGTGCTCGATAGCCGAGGCCTGCGCGGCAGCCAGATACAGCGTCACCAGCTCGTCCTCGTCGCCGGCGTCGATGCGCAGGTGCGCCCGGGCCGTCTCGATAGGCACCAGATTCACTTCCGGCCCCGCGTTGGCTTGGCCGGCTCCGGCGCTGCCGCGGGCGCAGCGGCCGGCTCTTCGGCAGGCGCAGGTGGCGGCGCGGCGGGCGGCGGCACCTCGCGCGGTGCTTCGCCGTTCTCCGGAAGTCGATCGGCCGAGCCCGCGTCGATCAGCTGCTGCCCGCGGATGCTGTCCATACGGGCGGTCATGCCGGCACGCGGGTCCGGCTTTTTGAACTTGATCAGCATGGGGTTCTCCTGGTGGATGGCGGGGCCCGCGCACGGCGGGCCACCGGCCATCAGGTCACGTTGCCGAAGTCACCGTAGATGAAGGCTTCGGGACGGTACACGGCCAGCGCCAGGCGCTCTTCCGCCAGGATCGTGACCATGTTCTTCACGAAGTCGTCGCCGTTCTCGGTGGCCACCTCGACGCGGGCCAGCCAGCGGTCGAAGACCTGGGCGCCCAACTTGAAGGCGCCGGTCAGGAACTTGTCCACCGGGATCGCTTGGGTTTCCACCACCGGCAGGTTCCACAGCGTCGCGCCGATGGAGCCCTGCGGGTTGCCGATGATGTAGCGGCCCGTCGTGTCCTTCAGCAGCTCGATGCGGGCCCAGTCGATGGGGTTCATCACATGGCCGGTTGCCGGGTACTCGGCCAGGAAGGCCTGCAGCATCGCGAGACGGATGTTGTCGATGTTGGTCTCCGTGCCGGCCGGATCGAACGGGGGGACGAAGGCCGAGGCCTGGGGGATGATGCCCAGCAGGTTCTGGCCCGTGCCGTCGCCGTTCAGCAGTTGCCCTTCTTCCTTGAAGGCCAGGCCGTAGCGCAGGCGGCCGTCGATGATGCTGGCCAGCTGCGATGCATCGCTCAGGATCTGGCGGGAGGCCTTCACGAAGTGCGCGATCACCTTGGCGTTGGTGTTGATCAGGTCGAACTTGATGCTCGACTCGGGCTTCTGAGCACCTTCCGCCACCGGCGCCGCGTTGTTCGTGAAGCCGGTTTCCTTGACGTACTCCAGCGAATTGCCGTCCATGGTGCCGGGCGTCAGCAGGTCGCGTACGGTCATGCGGCGCTGAGGCAGCGCCACCACGCCGGGCACGCGAGTGCGTTCGACCAGATCCCCGGCCGAGCCATCGGCGTCGGTGGTCAGGCTCGTGATGGCCGCGTTGATGGGGATGTCCACCCGGCCGCGCGGCGTGGTCTGCCCCAGGAAGGCCTTCACGTTGTCGGCGTTGACGAACTGCTGGCCGAGCGATTGGTGCTGCACATCGCCGCCGGCGCCGTTGGCTTCCAGCTTGGCCAGCGCTTGCTGCGTGGCGGTGAGGCTGTTCTGCAGCTCGCCGTGCTTGCTCAGCAGGCCGTCCACCTTCGCGACGACTTCGTCGTTCTGTTTCGCGTTCTTGGCGAACGCCTCGGCCTGTTCTTTGATCTGGTCGCCGACCTTCTTCAGGCTGGCGTTGATGGTCTGGATGTCTTGTTCGAGTGCCATGGTGGGCCTTTCAGGATTGATTGGAGATGAGGGAAGCGGCAAGCGCCGCGGTTTCACTGAGAGAGCCGGGATCGACTCGTCCGGTGGGATCGCCCTCACCGCTGCCGGCGGGATCGCCCGCGCCGGCCTTGATTTCGCTGATGAGGCGCATGGCCTCGCTCTTGGGCATGCCGCTGGCGCGCAGCCCGGCTTCGATGCGGCGCACTGCGCTGGCGCTGGCGCCGCCGTGCCCCTTGCCCACCTGGTCGGAAGGCAGCAAGTCGTCGGCAAAACCTTGCTCCACCGCCGCAGAGCCGCCAATCCAGGATTCCGAATCCAACAGCTTGGCGACGGCCTTCGACTCCAGCCCAGTGCGCGCGCTGTAGATGTCGGCCATCGCGGCATCGAAGGGCTCCAGCCAGGCGGCGATCTCGCGCAGGTCGTTGCGGTTGCCGGCGGCCACCACCCAGGCGTTGTGGATCATCAGGAAGCCGGAGCGCGCGATTTGCACCGTGTCACCGGCCATCGCGATTACGGAGCCGGCGGAGGCCGCCAGCCCCAGCACCTTCACGTTCACCTCGCCCTCGTGCTCGCGCAGCAGGTTGTAGATGGCAAGGCCTTCGAACATGTCCCCGCCCGGGCTGTTCAGGTGCACCGTCACCGGTCCTTTCCCAAGGCTCCGCAGCGCGCCGGCAACGCGCTTGGCCGTCACGCCTTCGCCCGTCCACGGGTCGTAGCCGATGGCGTCGTAGATGCTGATCGTGCGGTCCTCGTCCTTGTCGGCGGCCCGGACCTCCGGGTTCCAGCGGTCCAGGGCGCGCGGCAGGATCTCGCTGCGCACGCTGGCGCTCGGGCGGCCCATCGGAGCGCCCGGCAAATTCTTGATGCTCATGGATCAGCCTTTCTTCGGCTCTTCGTCGAAGCCCAGGAACGCGCG
Organism: Acidovorax sp. PRC11; assembly: GCF_031844105.1. Classification (NCBI taxonomy): domain Bacteria; kingdom Pseudomonadati; phylum Pseudomonadota; class Betaproteobacteria; order Burkholderiales; family Comamonadaceae; genus Acidovorax; species Acidovorax sp. PRC11. Next base: position 8,048 of record NZ_JAUZUQ010000006.1, read on the forward strand.
GATGGCGGCCCGGGCCTGGTTGGCTTGGTCTGCGCCGCCAGCCTGCCCCAGGCCGTCCAGCGTCGTCATGGCGGATTGCACGGTGAGCACCGCGGCGTTGCCGCCCATGGGCTCCCGGTCCTCCAGTTCCCGCACCTCGTCGCGGGTCAGGATCCCGTTGTTGACCATCGCGGCGTAGAAGGCCGCGCGGCCCGCGCTGTCGGCGCGCAGCAGGCCTTCCACCGCGAACTTGGGGTAGAAGCGCGCGCGCTCGGCGGGTGTCAGCAAGTCCTTGCTGATGGCCTGCTCGATCCGCCGCAGCCAGGGCCCCAGCGTGAAGGTCAGGAAGCCGATCATCTGCTGCTCGATGCCCGTGCCCCAGCTCGTCGATTTCTCCGTGTGGCCGACCATCCAGGGCGGCACGCGGAACCAGCGGCAGATCGACTCCACGCTGAACGCCCGGGACTCCAGCAGCTGCGCGTCCGAAGGCTTGATGCCCACGCTGCCCACGTCGGTTCCGCCCTCGAGCACCGGTGTCTCACCGCGCTCCACCGAACCCGCGATTTCCGCCTTGAACATGCGGCGCTGCTCCGGCTTCAGGAAGGCGGCCACCTTGTAGTAGACAGTCTGCAGCAGCCCGTTGCGGAACGTGCGCGCCGCGGCGCGCTCGGCCGCCATCGCCGCGCCGAACACCTTGGCACCATAGGAGATGACCGAGACGCCCGTCTCGCCGTCCAGGGTGAAACCCGGCAGCGTCCAGATGCGCGCGGCAGGGATCCCCCGCGGTGTGCCGTCCGGGCGCGGGTACTGGAAGATCGTGCGGCCGTTCGCGTCTCGCGTGACCACCAGCTTGTTCGGATCCAGAAACGCCAGCCCCACCAGCCTGTCGCCCACGTAGAGCTTCTCGGCCCGGCCGTTGCCTCGCAGCAGCATGGATGCCACGATGGCCTCCCAGAACACCGAGGCTGTGCTGTCCGCGTTCGGCTGGTCGTGGATCACGAAGTGCAGCGGGTGCTGGCTCGCGAGCCGCTTGCCCGACGGCGTGCGCTCGTACATCGACAGCGGGAGGGTGGCGATGGTTTCGGAGATGAGCCGCACGCAGCTCCACACCGCGTCCACCTGCATCACGGCCTTCGGGGTCACATCGACGCCCGTCTCGCTCTCCATGGCGCGGTCGACGTAGAGATCCTTGTCGCGCAGGCTGAAGGACCGGACCCAGCCGTCGATCGCCGCGCGCACCCGGCCGGCAAGGCCTGTGTTCGTTCGTAGTTTCATGCGCGGCCCGTCCGTATGGGGTTGCTCAACCAGTCATCCAGGCCGCCCTTGGCCTCCGGATTAAGGGCCATCAAGTAGACGGCATCGAAAAGCGCCATGAGCGGGTCGATCTTCGCGAACCCGCTGGCCTGCTTGGTGATGCTGATCGCGTTGCCCACGGCCACCACCTTCGCATTGCCCACGCACCACGCCATGAGCGCGGTGCCGCCGTGCACCAGCTTGCGGGCGGCCAGGTGCCGCTCCACGGTCTTGATCGCGCCCTGCAGTTGCCACCCTTGCGGGATGCCCACCACCTGGTCGGCGGTGACTGGGCCGGTCTTTTCCTCGGTGCCCACCAGCGCGTCGTAGATGCCGCCCAAGCCGGCCCGGTCCACACCGACCTTGTCCAGCAGCCCGGAGTCCACCACCTGGGTGACGATGCGCACCACATCGGCGATGTCGTCGCCCACGTCCTGCACCAGCACCAAGTCGCCGGCCTTCGCGAAGTCGTGGTACTTAGCGGCTTCCGACTTCCGGCGCTCGAGCGCGATCGGATGCAGCCACGCCCGGGCCCACACCAGCCACCGGCCGGTGTCGATCTCCCGGCCGACCACCGCCAGGCCCAGCATGTCGTCCAGGCCGCCGCCGTCAATGCCGACGGTGACCACCTCGCTGCGCTGTAGCAGCTCCGCGAGCGAAAACACCGGCACGGCCGCCGCCAGCCAGAAGTCGGCACCCAGCCAGCGGTCGCTGCGCAGGTTCATGCCCACTTCCACGTTCCCGTACTTCGCCAGGAACCCCTTCAGCGAGGCCTCGCCCTCTGCCTCCGCCTTCCGAAACTCGCGCTCCAGGTAGGCCCGGTCCACCGAGTACCCGAGGTTCGGGTTCACCATGGGCAGGTTCTCGAGCAGCCGCGCCCCGCCGCTCTTCACCAGCTCGGGCGGGTGCTCGAACAGGATTGGCAGGAACTGCGGATCGACGATCTTGCCGTCCCGCACATCCCGCGCGTACTGCAGCTTCTCCTTGAACACCCCCTGCGGTGGCTCGTCGCTCTGGGTGGTGATGTAGATCGTGAAGCCTTCGGGCCGCGAAGCGAGCCCGCCGGTGGCCTCCCGCAGCATGTCCTTCGCGTTCGCCTGCTTGCCGAACAGCCACAGCTCTTCCACCAGCACGCCGACCGACTTCTTGCCGGCGGCCGTGTTCGCATCCGCCGCGATCACCTTCAGCGTCGCGTTCATGCCGCGGTGCGTCAGCGTCTTGATGTGCGTCTGCACCTGCACCAGGTCGGCCAGCTCGCTGTATGTCTCGCCGTCGTCGCCCTCTTCCTCGAAGGCCACCATGTCCTTGGCCGGGCCGAAACTGTTGTTCGCCACCTCCAGCGTCGGCGCCAGGATGGTGAACTCCGCCGACTTCCGCCAGTTGCGGATCAGCATCGTGAGCATGATCGAGGCGGCGAGCCCGGACTTGAAGTTCTTCTTGGGCAGCATCACGAACCATTCCGTGATGAGCCGTCGGCCGCTCTCGGCGTCGTAGGCGCCGAAGATTGACGCCGCCAGATCGAACACCCACTGCCCGCTCGCATCCCCGATCTTCGGGCTGTCGGGTGCGTCCACGATGCGCAGCTCGCGCATCACGGACAGCCCGGCTTCTGCCTCCTCGGGGAAGATCGGTGGCGGAATGATCGACCGGCCCGAGCGCAGCCGCTCCGCCCAGTCCGGGCAGGCTGTCGTCCACTCGGGCATCAGACCCTCTTACCGCCAGCAGCTGCCAGCTTCGGCGGCGCGGCCGAAGCGAACTTGCCGGCGCCGGCGGTCTTCGCCGCAGCCTTGGCCTGCTCCTTCTTGCCGCCGTTCTCGGCACGGCGCACCTGGGCCGACAGCAACGCCTTTGCCGCGTCGACGCGTAACTTCGCCTCGGTGCCGCTGTCGTTCATCACGGCGCGCAGGAACTTGTCCGGCTCGTCGTAGATGGCGCTGAGCGTGAGCACCGCGGGCTCTTTCTTCGGGCGGCCGGCACCCGGACGGGCGCCACCGCTTCGTCCTTGGACTCCGGCCATTTGAATTCCTTTTGATAGGGGAAAAATTTTCTGCGCGTGCGGAACCGTGCGGTATCCAGGGGAAAGGGTTCTAGACTTTCTTCCCCCCCTTCTTCTATCTCGCCCCCAACGCCGTTTGCGCGACACCACGGGAGAAAGGCGAGAATCCTCACCAACTGGAGAGGAGCACGCCAATGAGACTATTTTTCAAGCGACTTGACCGATGGACGGACATGGTGATCGAACTCGACAACCTTGTCATAGGCCCGGGCAGAACAGCGCGAGTCACGCTGAAGATGCTCTTTGAGAATCTCCGGTACTACCCGGTGCTGGCATTCATGTGGGTGGGCGTCAAGCTTCTGAAGCACGATCCGAGCTTGCCGGCGCAAGTGAGCGGAATCCTGTTAATGGGACTGACGATCTTGCTTGGACTACTGACTGTTTGGCAGTCGACTTGGGTTGCCTTCTCTGCGAGCCTTACTACGCTGTCCATGCTTCTTCCCCTTCGGGTCGCTGCGCGCTTTCGAAAGATGGTTCGGTTACGAAGCCCTTGGGTCTACGTGTTGTTCGCCGCAGTCGCCGGGACCGTGATCTCGTCCGTGATGCTTTTGGCGGCGTCGATCGTGAGCGCTTTGAACCGAGCAGGACTTCTCTAGGGCTCTCTTGCCCGTTCCTGCGCCTCGCGCGCCGTCTTGTCCGCATGGCAGTCGGGGCACAGGCACTGCCGGTTGTGGTCGGCGTCCTTGCCGCCGCGCCAGAGCGGGACCGTGTGATCCAGCTCGAACGGGTCCGGCGTGCCGGGCGTAATGTCGATCAGCTTCGCGCAGCCTTTGCAGTGCGGCCCGTCGCGCAACCAGATGCGCAATCGCGCCTCCTGCCGTGCGCGTCCCCGGTCCCGATGGGTTGCCCCAATGCGCGGCGCCTGCTGTAGCCTCGTGGCTTGGGCCATCTCGATGCGCTGGGCGGCGGCTGGGATGCGAGGACGAGATAGCACGACATACTCCTGCTTGCCGATCAACCATCAGAAGGACCAACCATGGCAGCCAAGGAAACCGTCCGCAACCACGTTAAGTGTGAGAAGTGCGAAAACGAGGGAATCGTCGTCACGCGTGAGAACGACCACATGTACATGAGAACGGTCGATCTGCAGGTTAAAGGTGTGGAAGGAAACCTTGACGCCGAAAAGGCCGGCGACAGCGATTTCAAGGTGACGTGCAAGGCCTGCGGGCACCAATGGGTCATGTAGCTAATCAGCCGAACCCGGCAGGCAGCCACCACCTGGGGCTTGGCTTCCCTGGCGGCGATAGAGGCGTGGTGGATGCGCCCCGGTGGTGGCAAAACGAAAAGGCCACCCGAAGGTGGCTTCTGATTAACGTTGCAATACTATTTGTATCCCTGCATTGCCGCCGTGGTAGAGAGACAGGGTGCCTTCATTTTCCAACACAGCAACGATCGCCGCCTTGATTGGGACATTCCAACCATGCCCGTGAGCCGGTGCCGGAAGCCAGGCCGCCAACTGCTTATGGAGACTTGGCTGTGCGGCAGGGATCCCTTTGCTCAGGCCGAAAGTTTGACGATTCCCTGCTGCTACGCCGTCAAGGATTTGTTGCCACTCCCCGGGTGTGAACAGGTACTGCTTGCCGCTAGCGGTCGCCAAGCCGATCGAGAGGTCGATCAGCACGCCTTTGGACGTCCGCTTGTACTGGAAAAATCCAAGTTGCTTGCCGCCCTTTTTTCCCAAAGTTTGAATAACCTTCACATCATCCTCCTCGGCCAACATTGGCCACACCGAGTATGACGGAAGTCAGGCAGCGATACGGTCGTAGACTGGCTCCAGCATCTTGCTTTCCGTATTCATCCCCTAAGAACAGATATGAACGAAGACCTCAGACAATTACGTGCTTTGAACCTCGCAACCCATACGCTTCTATTGCAGTTGGTACTTGCACTGAAACATTCGGGTTCATTGGACTGCACCCTTCTGCGCAATCAATTGAATCATGCAAGGAATGTCCTTGAGGAGGGAGGCGACCCTGTCGATATACAGGCGAGTCTGCTGCTGGAGCACCTAGTCGAGAGTGTGCTCGAACGTTAAACGCTTCGCTCTGCACATCGCCCCAGTAATTCCTCCACTGACCTGAAAACAAAAGCCCGCATGGCGGACCGTGCGGGCTTCATGAATTCAAGGCGAGCATCACCAACAAGTTTTCCTATCCGGACTCACCGCCCGGCGGACGCTCAACATGTTGGCATGGCGGACATATTGCGCCTGCGCTCTAGGGACGCAGTATACCCTAAACCACGGCGGCGGCAATCTTTTTGAGCGACCCCGTCCGCCTCAGCGCGGCGATTGAACCGCTGCGTGCCCGGTCGACGTGGTGAGCGATGTGCTCGGAAATCGCCTGCCCTTCCCGCCCATGCGGCACGTCTCGCAGTCCAGTAGATCGACATTGCTTGCAGCTTCGGCCGCCGGCCTCTCCAGTGCCGCGGCACTTAGGGCAGCAACGATCGGCCCACCAACCGAGAACATCGAGCAGCTTGTCCCGAGCCTTCGCATAGCCTTGAGCCTTCACCCATGGAAGCAGCCCTGCATGCGGGTCGAGCAGCTTGGGCAGACTGCGCAACCGGCTGACGATGCGTCGACGTTCTGCTCCCATCCATTCTTCAACCTGGGCGCGCGCGCCAGTCAGGTCCAGCGCCTCTACCGTCTCCGGCGCACCGCGCTTTCCCTGCTTCACCCCCTTGATGCGGGGCAGTTGTTCCGCGATCCGTGCAATGTCCTCCTCGGTGATCGGCCGCGGTTTGGCGCAGGCATCCCATTCCGCCATGAGGCTGTAGACGCTTCGCCCGATCTGTGCAGGGGCTGCTCCCGCAGCGATCAGGTAGTCGGCATCGCCGCGCGATTCCAAACGTACCGAAAGGTCGGTGCTGTTGCTCGCGTTGGCGATGCGTTCTGCCAGGCATGGGCGGGTGGCGGTGGCTGCGGTCATAAATTGCTGTGCTTCAAGGTTGGGGTGGTGGGTTTCTCGGCATTCGCTGGCTCAGAACTGGGCGCCGCGGGTGCGCATCGGTGGACTGGGCGCAGATGGCGTGGCGGCAGGACGCTTCGGGATGTCACGCATCCAGTCGCCCATCTGCTGGTACTTGCCGATGAACTCCAACGGGACGAGGCCTTGCGGCCCGCTGCGGTGGGCTACGACCTCGAGCTCGGCGTAGCCTTGGAACTCAGGGGTGCGTTTGCTCAGGGGGTGAGCCCAGTCGTTGAACAGCAGAGCGATCTGGTCGGCGGCGGCCTCGATCGCGCCGGAGTCCCGCAGGTAGGTCATCGTGGGGCGCCCGTAGTGCTCGTCAGCCTTGCGGCTCATCTGGCTCAGCACCACTACGCAGATCTGCAGGTCGAGAGCCATCGCCTTGATGCCGTTCACGATGACGTCGAGCTCGCGGTTGCGGCTCTCTTCGCCGGCCCCGGCCATCAGTTGCAGGAAGTCGATGAAAAGCACATCGAGGCCACGCTCGCGCCTGACCTTCATTGCCTTACGGCGGATGTCCATCAAGGTCAGCGCGCACTGGTCGTCGTGGCTCAGGTTGAGGTCGCCCAACCGTCGAGCGGCGTCACCGACCGCATCCCACATGTCGTGGTCCGCGGCGTCGGCCGCCATGATTCGGGCCAGGTCGAAAGGGCCGGCCGCCGCAGTGTGCCGATGCATCAGCTCGGTGATTGGCATTTCCTGGCTCAGGAACAGCACGCTGTGGTCGCGGGCCATATTGCGGGCCATCGTGAGCGACAGCGCCGTCTTGCCATGCTTGGGCCGCGCGCCGATGACCATCATCTGTCCGCGTCGCAGGCCGCCATTGAGGATCTTGTCCAGCCCGCCAATACCGGTCGGGATCGCCGGATTCTTGCCGTCCGCGAGGTCCTGCAGCAGCGCCAAGTAGTCGTCCATCGACTCGGTGACATGCTGGGGTTCCCGCCTTGACTTCACGGTGGCGAGCTTCGCCAGCTGCATCTGGGCCTTGTCGATCTGCTCAGCGGATGTGTGCCCGGGCGTCATCGCTCCGTCGACGATTTCGTGGCCGACGTCCATCAACTGGCGCATGCGGTAGCAGTCCATCACCACCCGCGCAAAGTTGCGCATGCTGGTTGGTCCGGTCGCGTAAGGGGCCATCTCGTGGAGTTCGGTGACGCCGATGTCTTTTCCCTGAGCGCAGAGCTGCACATGCACGCTCACGACGTCCACTGGGCTGCCCTTCGCGACGAGCGCGTGGATGGCCCGGTAGACCTCGGCGAATGTTGGGTGGTAGAACGCATCGGCGTCCAACTCGCCGATCTTCTGCAGCATGGACGAGTCGAGAAGCAGGCCCGCGATGAGCGCGGCCTCGGCTTCGACGCTGGCGGGGACTGCGAGGGCGAGCTCACGCATACTCGGCCTCCTGCACGTCGGTGTGGTACTTGCCCTCGAGGACCTTCTCGAAGTTTTCCAGCTTCATCAGCCAGCCCAGGTCCGCAACCCACCTTCGCCCTGTCGCGCCGAGCCGCTCCCCACGGAGGAATGCCGACTCAGCGGCGTAAGCGAAGAACCGTCGAAACCACTCCACGCCCTCTTCCCGTGTGGTCGCCATGCGTTGGCCAGCCTTTTCGCCAACCACGGCCTTCGACGTCATAACCCATCGCCAGCGAGCGAGCATCGCGTCGCCCCGCTTCCCGGTTTTGAACAGGTCCGCACGCACCACGGTCATGGTTGGGCAGAGCTCGTGGTACTGCCTCAGCAGCACGTCGTACGGGCATGGGGGCACCTCGGCCCTCGGAGCCTGCAATCGCTCCCCGATCGGCAGGATTTCGGCCTGCCGGGGACTGTCGGTCGACTGCGAAGTCGACAAAGACCCGGTAGGGTCTTCTTCTACGATAGGAGACGGAGACGGAGACGGAGACGGAGACGGAGACGGAGACGGAGCATTGCTGCGATCGTTCTGTAGCAATGCTGGCAGCATGCTAGTAGCATCCTCTGCAGCATTGCTAGTAGCACTGCTCATAGCAATGCTGGCAGCACTGCGTACAGCAGCGTATTCGGGTACTAGCCGATCAGCCTCAGCAATGCCATGGTGACGCTTTGCAGCGTTCCATCTGGCCTTTGCGCTGCGCATGTCCGAGCCAGCAGCCCAGGGGTTGTGCTCGGCCCAGTCATGGATGCGCCGATCACCTTCCTCGCCATCTAGGAATTTCACGGCAGCTGCTTCGCGAACAAACGCGCCAGGCTCGCCCGACCAGTCGCATGCGAGCTCGATATCCTCGTCGGTCATGCCGGTGAGGTCACCATTGCTGCGGTTCTGCGCAGCCCACAGGAACAACCAGATGATGGACAAGCCAGCGCCCGGTCCGAGGCGCCGGATCAGCTTCTTCATCTTCGGGTGGTCCTTCAAACCTACCGAGATTCGTGCATCAGTCGTCACCTGACGCCCCCTCGCTCTCTACCCATGCAGCCTCCGCCAGCACCCGGATCGCTTCGATATCCAGCATCGTTGCGGCGGGCGAGAGGCCCGCGGCCTCCGGGATGGGCGCGAGCGCCACAGCGTTCAGCAAGACCTCGCTGACGCTGAGCGTGCCCTCTTCGTCTGAAGGCTTCACGAACTTCGCCAGCACGCCGCCATTACCGGCGTTCTCGAGGACGTCACCCATGTGCATGAGCCGCATCAGGTAAGCCTGCGGGTGCTCCACTCCGCGCTCGCGCAGGAACTTAGCGGTGCCCATCGCGGCACGATTGATTGGGATGTCGGACAACGCATAGCCGCGGCCTTTGGGTGGACCGCTACGCAGAGGAACCTGCCGCGCGGCACCCCAAGCCTCGACGGCAGCGCGAAAGATCTCAGGATCACAGGGCTCCATTGCTCCGGCGATCCAGGGCGACTTCGCACGGCCACCGACTTGATCGCTCCGAGCGTTTTTGGAAACTACAGGCATCTGCCACCTCAAAAAAACACCAACAGAAAAAACCAACGGCAGCCAGGTGGTGGAACTGCTCTTCGGGGTGAGGGAGCTACCCTGCCCCTAGCCGTGGCTCAAAAATCAGACGGAAGCGGGAGTACGCGCCATGGGGTCCAGCACGGGAAGGTCGACGTGCTGGCGCTCGCTCTTGGGCTTGCCAGCGGCATTCGTTGCCCGGGCAGCGCGGCGCAGCTTGCGGAGCACCTCTTCTGCCTCAGCGATTTCGTGCTCGATGCGGGCGAGTTCGTTGTCCGAAATCACGCCATCGCTCAGCGCCTCAATCACCGTGGTGGTCACATCCGATGTCTCGCGCATCAGACGCGACACCTTGGTCATTGGGTTGAGGGAGGCCTCGGGCTCGGGTTCGTCGTTGGGCACGAAACGGCCGCCGCACTCCTGGGCAACGAACGCGGGGTAGTCATAGCAATGAGGCGTCCGGCCTTCGACAAGCAGGCGAGCGATGGCCAGTGCGTCCATTGCGCCGAGCTTGTGCGACACGGCACCAGACAGCTCTTTGCGCAGCACCTCGTCGCCCTTGCTCATGCGAACGGAGAGGACCGCGCGCCCTCCTGGAAAGTGGTCTGCACCGCGGCGCAGTGCGTCGTGAAGGCTCATATCCGGCTCTCCCGAATTTGGACGTGGACGGGCATGTCAGCCAAAGCGACCATTGCGGCCATGACTTCCAACACATCACCGCTCTCCCTAGCACTGCAGCTGTCAGTGCGTTTGACCATGCCCGGCACGAACGCACGGAGGCCCGGCGTTTGGTTGCCGGCAAAAGCGATGCGCCCGAAAACACGGATTGCTTTTCCGTCCTTCCACCACACACGGGCGCGCGCCCGCCCGCATTTCCGGTTGGAGTGAAGGCACCGAAGCGCCATGCGAGCACTCACAGATCCGTTCCACACGTCGACCCGGACTTCGCTGTCCATCAACACATGTCCGGACACCGGAAACCGACTGCAGACCCTCTGCACCTCACGGCTGGAGATGGCGTGGGTGGCGGGCCAGTTGGTGATGCGGGCAGTCGTCTCGCGTGTTGAGATGCCAGCGACATTGAGCGCGCCGCGAAGACGGAAAGGCCCCGCCTGAAGCCCCTTGGCCGGACGATCTTCAAGCATTCTTGACCGCCTCAGTGGTGCGTTCAGCCGTTGCAAAGACATCAGGCCGGACCACCCGCAGGAACATCAGCCGCGCCTTGGGGATACGCCGTTCCGCGCCAGTCTTGGGGTTGCGCCCAGACCACTGCACTACAGACTGGGGCGTGCATCCGCACAGCTTGGCAACCGCCGATGGCCCGCCGAGGGCATTGATGATTTCTCTGTCGTCCATGGCTTTATTAAAGCATTCATGACAAGCAAAAGCAAGAATGCCTACCATCTATGCATGTAAGCTCTCTTTATGACCTACGGTGACCGCCTCAACGACGCACTCCAGCAATCCGGCAAGGGACGGCGCGAGCTCGCCTCTGCCATTGGTATCAGCGTCCAGGCCGTTGGAGATGTCATCAACGGCAAGACGAAGGCCCTAACGGCCGAGAACAACGCCAACGCGGCGAGGTTTCTGAGCGTCAATCCGTCGTGGCTCGCCACAGGCAAAGGCCACCGTGCGCCAGGTGCAAGAGATCCCAAGCCGCCAGGTCAAGCCGCTGCAGCAACCGAGAATTTCGTCCCCGTCCAGCGAGCGGTCGTGCGGAGTTCCGGTGGCAAGGCGCAGGTGGTCTATGCGGAGGACGACCTTCTGCCCATCGCACCAAGCGCGGACTTCCTCGCGCGGCTCGGAATCGCCGAGAGCGATGCCGTCGCGGTCTTGGCCACCGACAACAGCAACGAGCCAGCGATACGCGATGGAGCGGTCGTCTTGGTGAACCGCGGCGACAGTGAGCGGTTGAATGGCGAGCTGTTCGCCTTCCGGAGCAAGGGTGAGCTGCTGCTCCGCCGCCTCGAACGGGTAGAGGGCGTCGGGGTCCTGGCCGTCGCCGAGAACCCGCTCTTCAAGCCACGGATCAAGGTGTTCTCCAGTCCTGACGACATTGAAATCATCGGACGAGCGGTGTGGACTGGATCGACGCTTTGAGTCTGCTCAGGCAGAAAGCGCTCCACGCAGGCCGTAGACTCGCCCGCCCATGAACCTGCCTACCCTCAGCACCGCCCGCCGGAGCCTGCTTTTCCTGCTCAGCGCCGCAGCATTCGTCCTGCCCCTCCCCGCCTCAAGCTTCTGGCCTGGTGACAAGCCAGCCGCCGGGCGTGCGCCCTCCTCCGGTGCCGGCTTCGCGTCGTGCCCGCAGCACTTCGCGGGCGGCGTGCCTCCCGCTCGCCCTGCCGGCGACAAGCTGCGCGAGCTGTGCTTCGACTCCTTCGCCGTGCTCCACAGCGGCAACACGAAGACGCCGGTCTACGTCGCCGAGCGGCTGAACCGTCAGACGTACGAGTCGGGGACGAAGCCCAAGCGCGGCGACAAGTTCTACGCCGAGGCGCGGCTCCCCTCCTCTGAGCGCGCCGAGCTGGCCGACTACAAGGGTTCAGGCTGGTCGCGCGGCCACATGGCCCCCGCTGGCGACATGGGCACGCCCGAGGCCATGGCGCAGTCCTTCAGTCTGGCCAACATGGTGCCGCAGGACCGGAAGCAGAACGGCGGACCATGGGCGAAGATCGAGGAAGACACGCGCCGCTACGTCATGCGTGCGAAGGGCGACGTGTACGTCATCACCGGGCCGGTGTTCGAGGCCAACCCGCCGCGCATTGGTCAGGGCGTGGCCGTGCCGTCGCACCTGTTTAAGCTGGTCTACGACCCGGGCACCGGGAAGTCGTGGGCACACTGGCAGGAGAACAGCCCAAGCGCCACGGTCGGGCGGCCGATCTCTCTGCAGGAATTGGAGAGCCGAACGGGGCTCGGCCTGCTGGCTGGCCAACCAGCTCAGCAGAAGTTTCGGTAGCCTGTCGCATCAGCCCTTGTTGTCTAGGAGCTGCACCTCAGCGATGTATGCGGACTTCCACGTAGCACTACGCGCAAGTAGGGAAAAGAAGGCATGATTGCCAGTACAGGAGGGAACTGATGGAGTTCAGAAAATTTACTCAACAAGAGTACGAAGCCACGTTAGCTAAGTGGACCAAGGAGGCGGAAGATTGCGACTGCTTCCCAGAGGAAGTGCCAAGAAAATTGGCGTTCATCCAGGAGTCGCTTGGACCAACGCAGGGCTCAGTGTTCCAGAGGCTCGCATACGGGCTGTTCGCAAACGATGAGCCAGTTGCGACTGGCGTCTGCGAACTGGTGCTGTCGAACAAGGGATTGCTCGGCGGCAAGTGGATCAAACTCATGAACTTGGTTCTATCGCCCGAGATAGACACCAAGATGCAAGATGAAGACATGGCGGCCATGCACGCAGCGGTATCAGCCTACAAGGCCGCGGCCCTTGGAGCCTTTAGTGTTCGTCTGGAGCACGACGCTGATACACTCAAACTTTACGCTCGAAATGACCAACAACTTCGTTTCTTGATGGTTCTGCTCGCGACGATCAAAGATGATAGCTCTTCTAACCTGCGAGCATCAAGGCAGGGCAGATGGCTTGTCCTAGAGCATGACATTTAAACTGGAGTTCTCGATGACCACACATACGTCCCCCCAAGCTACAGCCTTCATCGAGAGGGCAAATAGCGAAGCAGCCGCACTGGCCCACCTTGCCCGAGCTTTGGACAAGGCAGTTGCAATTTTCGGTGTAGAGAATTTAGCCTTGTCACTTGCTCATTCTCGAGCGGCTGCGAAGAACTGAATTTTCTTCGCCAGCAGAGCATAAGCCCGCCGCGTGCGGGCTTTTTCACGCCTCCACGGGGCTGGCGTCGTACACCTCTACCGGCGCCAGCCGCAGTAGCTTCGACGCCTCGGCCACCGTGCCCGCCAGCCAGGTGTCCACGTCTTCCAACTCGATCGGAATGACGCTGCGCTTGTCCTGGCGATCGGCCGGCCGCTTCGGGTCCGGGCGGTGCATGCGCGACATCAACGGATCGTGGTCGGCGTTGATGGTGAGCATCGTATAGCTCTCATGCACCTCGCCGGTTGCCTTGTCGGTCCAGGTGTTCCAGAGCCCGGCCAGCCCCCAAGGTTTGTGGTCCCGGCGCTTGAAGCGCCACCACACGTTTTTTCCGCTCTCCCAGTTGGGCTCATCGAAGTCCACGGCGGGAATGATGCACCGCTGCCCGCGCGCCCACGGCTCCTTATAGCTGGCTTTCTGGCTCAGCTCCTCCGACCTAGCGTTGTTCGTGGGGTACTTGAGCCTCGCTTCCTTCGCGAACCACGGGATGAGCGCCCAGGTGCCCACGACCAGCTCCTTGCTGTATCCCGCGTCGTCGCGCGCACGGCGCAGGAACGGGCCCTGCCCGCGCGGGTGTAGCACCTCGTCCCACCAGCGTCCGCCCTCGGGGTGCTGGCGCGAGATCTCCCAGGTGAGCTCGATGTCCCTGACGTGTGGTGGCGGCTTGTATCGATTGCACATGGCGCCAGCATGCTCGCCGGCCCGGGCGCCGTCTGTCGGATCGCGCGCACTTTCCATGCTCCGACTTTTGCAGCAGCTATGCACCGCAGGGCACAGGAAAGCGCTCATTTGAACCGCGCTCAACAGCTCTCGCCACGCAATCGACCGTTTCTCCTCGCCCGCATACACTGTATATTTGCACAGTGTTTATGCATATTTACCCCCTGCGGCACTTTGGATTGCGCGTTCGGGCCAGCGAGTTGCTGGCTCGGCCGCCGATCTTCGGATGGCTGCAGTACAAGCAGACACCCTTGGACAGCTACGGCCAGCGGTGGGAAGCGCACCTGCTGACCGCCCAGGGCGGCAAGCCCCTGCTCCCGCCTTTGTTCTGGGCCAGGCTGCGACGGGTAGATGGCGTGATGCACCTCGTTGGCAGGGAAGACTGCGGCCGGCAAACAAAGAAAGCATCGCCTGCCTGGAAGCGGCAATCTTGGATGTGCGCTGCGGATCTGACGCTCGCGGCGCCGATGCTGCAGCGACTTTGCGAGGCCGAGCAGAAGATCCCGCCCGATGATTTCGACGACGACGAAGTCACCATGCTTTTTCGCGCTCTACAGGAGAAACCATCATGACGACTGAAACCGTAGTGAAGGCCTGGTTGCTCTATCCGGGGTGGCTGGGCTACTCCGAAACGATCGAACTCCCAGACGAGCCCGGGGCGTACAGCATCGAGGAAGACGCAGAGAGCTGGGTGCTCAGGCACAACGATACCGGCGCAGAGCAGTACCGAGGCCTCGGGCCTATCAGGATCGTCGATGAACCCATCCCCTTCTGATCCGCCGCCCTCCGACGGCGAGCGTGCAATGGCATCCATGGCAGTGGCCGCGGGCCTCATTGATGAGGGTGAGCCGATGTCGCCCGAGCTGCAGAACTACAGCTACCTGCTGCTGCATGCGTGCGCGCAAATCGGCTCGCGCTATGGGGACGCGGACGCAAATGCGGGAGACCACATCCGTGCTGTCTTCTACCCTTGAGGCTGGAGCCTCGTTGTGCGGGCTTGCTGCGTGCGGGCGACTGGAGCGAGTGCGCAACGCCCGCCAGACGATGGGGGATGACTTGTCTGTGATGCCCTTCGAAGACCCACCGAAGGCACCCGTCGGCCGGCGTGACATATACCGCCAACAGATGGCCCAGCGTCTCCACGGCCATATGCACCTTGCTGCCGCGCTTGCGTTTGTAGCCGGCGTCGCTTGCACGTGGGCCGCTCTCGCAACTCGATTGCAGCGTGCGCCCCATCCATCACCACGGCGCTGGGCTGGCCTTGCCGCCGCTGTGCCACGCGGATGAGGGAGTGCAGGTACGGCACCATGCCTCGAAGCACCCCGTGTCCAGCCAACCCCTGCTCTGCTGGTAAACCGGCGCCCAGGGCGCAGATGGTTGGGCAGCATTCGCCCATGACACTCTCCCGCATTCTGAGCTGGGTCATCGAAGCTGGATGACGTTACGAATCTACCGATGACACACCTGCGGTCACTAGATTAACATCATGAAACAATACTCGGGAGCCCTCATGAACTTCACTCGCATTGCATCGATTGCATGCTTGGCCGCGGCGTGCACTGGATGCGCAACATGGTCCACCAGCAACGTGGACGCTTCATCTGCTGATGCGAAGGACGCAATGCAGACGCTTGCCGCGAGAAGTCCTGCCGAGGTGCGAGTCACAGATGGAGACGTTGTTGACCAGCGTTACGTCTCGCTTGGCGACATCACTGTCACCGTGAATAAGACCACGGTGTTTCACCCCAACCCGACTCGCGAGCAGGTGAATGAGAAGCTTCGCGAAAAGGCGGCAGAGCTCGGCGCTGATGCGGTCATTTTTGTGAGGTACGGGGCGGGGGGCATGTCTCTGGTTAGTTGGAACAGCTTGGAAGGAAAAGGCCGTGCCATCAAGTTCGTCAAGTAACGTCCTGGGTGGTCTCGCGGCAGCAGTCCTTCTGACTGGCTGCGTTGCACCAGCCCCTGATCTTCCTCGCCATACCAGTAGAACTCAGGAGCCCGGCTATGCAACAGCACCTCTAGCTGCTGCCAAAGCTGGGGAGCCGGCCCAGACGAACGCTGAGCCAACGACAAAGCGAGCCTTGGTGTCTCGAATTGTCTGGCAGCAACTTGCTGCTTCAGAGCGTGAGCGCATCGAAAGCGCGCATGAGGTCCAGATCTTTGCTCCCGATGGCTTCGGCGTCATCACGGACGTGCAGGGAATGGATCAGTCCACGGCGGGAACCAATTCGGGCGCCATGGTTGGAGGCGCCATTGGGAGCGCTGCGTACATAGACCGAGCCTTCAGTGGCGGGCATAGCTATTCAGCTGGAGCAAATCTAGCCGTTGGCCTGCTCGGGGCAGTACTAGGTTCTGCGCTCGACAAAGCTCCTGAGACCAAGTTCCAGTTTCGCTACACCATCAAACAGGGAGATGGCGAGATTCAGTACTTTGACGAAATCAAAGCGAGCGGCTTCAGACACTCGCCCGGAGTCTGCGTTTTAGTTCCCGCCCTGACTCTCGTCAGCCAGCAGCTTTGTCAACAGACGCCGGAGACACTGCGGGCCAAGTATTTAGCCGACGGCAGCTGATCCCTTGGGCTGCTCTAGAGAGGTTTAGCCCACCAACTCCGCAAAAAGCTTGGGAAGTCGATAGCCAAGCAACCAAAGGAGGAATGTGCAAGTCAGTGCCGCCGACGGCGCTCGCCCGGGCCCACACGGCAATTCAGAAGTTGTCTTTCAACCACCTAATAGGGTCAGCGGCAACCAGCTTGCGAACGCGCCTGCTCGGATCCGTGTTGATCGATGCCCTCGGCTTCGGCATCCGGCTGACCATCTTGGCCTCAAGATCATCGTCATTTGAATCCACGACGAGCGACGCCGGCAGATCGAGCCACACCACCTCGCTTGCCCTCACCTGAAAGAGCTCCCCGTCCGCATCCACGAAGGACGGAAATGGCTGCACTTTCGGATCCGCCTCCAGGCTCGAGCAAAAGAGCTGTATTTCGTTGCCGTCTTCAAGCATACCCAGCAGCAACGGCGCCCTGCCGCGAAGCTTCAGCACCGAAGCCTCAGCCTCTCCTTCTGGCAATTCTTCGTGCACATAGGGCCAAGCCTCCCAAAGGTATCGCACCCCCTGCACGTCGTCCAGGTTGATGACCACTGAGCGCTCGCTCAGCGTGTCGAACCAGAAGAACTGCGGACGCGGGGAAGTGTCGGGGTCGAGGATGTGCTGCAGCCTAGTGCAGGTCTTCTCCTCGACGGGAAAGGTGAGTTCCTTGTCGTCACCTCTGACGATGAACTGCAGGTAGTGGTGTTTGGCCATGCGGGTAGATGTTCAAGAAAACGTCACCCAAGCGGCAACGATCAATAGATTCTGAGCAAAAGGTTCCATACTTGGAAGCACCACATTGTCTCGGGAGGCATCATGCACACGATGATCGTTCAAGCAATCAAACAGCGACAAGTCCTGGCCGTGTTCTACGACGGCTACCTTCGCACTGTCGAACCTAGCGTCTATGGCATCAATTCCGCGGGGCATGAAGCATTGAGCTGCTACCAAATCAGCGGAGGCAGTAGCTCAGGAGTGGCTGAGGGCTGGAAGATGCTTCTCGTGTCGAAGTTGGGGACTGTGAACATGACAGACCAAAAGTTTTCGCCCAGGAGCACATCTGCCCCTTGGAGCAAGACCCCCATGCGCACGGTGTACGCACAAGTGTGATCGCCGGGACCGACATATGAACGACTGGTATGAACAGTACGAAAGGAACGCAGCAGGCGCACGGGCAGACGCTATGCGCTCACTAGAAGAAATGCAGTTGCCAATGAGGTTAGAACTGCCATCGACCATCACAGGTCTTCATGAAAGAGCGAACTCCCAATACGCCAATAAATTGGCTCAGCTTGGCAATGATGGGGAGGATATCGAAAATCTACTAGCCTACTCTCAATGGGTACTATGGTTATCGTGTTGGGAGGGCGCACACTGGACAAGGAGATCTATCGAAACCGGTTTGATCAGCAATAACGATGTCATGCTCTCTCGGTGTACTCCAAGTGGATATGCGAAGTCAGAAGGTTGGTCTAACACTGTTTACGAGAAGATGTCAGAGAACTCGTTTGAACAGCAGTTTTCACCAGTATTATCCATTTTCCGTTACAAAAAATCCCCCGAAATTGTTGAAGTACTAACCGCTTTGCAGGTGCATTGGCTTCACAAGGCGAGTAGGAAAGATATTTCACACAGCGAATTCCTGGAGGCAATACACGAAGCGTCAGATGCAGGCTTGCTCGGTCACGGGAGCTACATGTGGAACGAATGTGAAAAATTTTATGCCGAATCCTCAAACAGTTCGTTCGATAGCCCAGCTGCCTCGGCTGCACGAAAAGCCTTAGCAAGGAATGCAGCATCTGCCAGGCATGCTGAGAACCGCGCTATGAAGCAGCAGGTTTTTGAATGGTGTGATGCCAACGTGGGAAATTTTTCCAGCCTGGATGCAGGAGCGAGTGCCGTCGCTGGAGTCTTGGTGCCCGTCGCGTGGCGCACGGCACGGGACTGGATGACAGAGTGGAAGAAGCTACGCGCTGCAGGCACAGCGTAGGGCCTACGAGCAGAACGCCTCTCGTACGAGCACATAGGATTCTCCTAGCCTCGTAAGCTCGGGACACTCATCCCATACCGTTTAGCGGGATCAATTGGGATGAAAAGTGAAACCAACCACCAATGCGCAATCTTTGCGCCCAAAGCAAGCCGCCGAACTACTCGGCATAGGCATCGCTACGTTTTGGCGATGGGCTAAAGAACGCCCGGATTTCCCGAAACCGCGGCGGCTTTCCTCCAGATGTACGGTGTTTGATAGGGACGAGTTGCTGGCGTGGAGGGATTCGATTCCCCCGGGAAATTCGTGAACTCACTACTACGTCGGACCCAAAGAGCCAAGGCCCACATGGGTCGGGCTTAGCGGAAAAGCGCCAGCATGCGGAAATAGTATCCCAGCACTTCAGTTTTGCCTGCGCTCAAACCGTCCAACCAGATGAGCCGCCCACCACCCCACCATGAAAGCCCAGCCTTTGTCTATAGCAACGTGGCCCTCTTTTTGTGATAGCTGCGGGGCCGCTATCCAGCCAACATTTGCTTCCACCAAGACGAGGCCGAGTGCTGCAGCCAACTTGTTGGCACGAAGCCAAGCAGTTCCGCGTAACTCAAAAGTGCTTTTTCAGTGCGTCGCAATATTTCCAGCATCCACCTACGCTGCACCCCATGTCACAAGATCTGACCCGGCGAGCCATTGCCAGCTACCTGAGAAAGACAGGCAACCAGCAGCCCGCGTGCCTGCTCAGCGGCCCATCAACCGCCCGCGGGCTCGACTACATAGTCCTCAGCAACCTCGGAGGCATTCTGGCCGTGGTCCGCGTGCTGCCGCACTCCGGCGCCCTGAAGCGGCTGAAGCGCTGGCCGAAGGATGTGGAGTGATGGCAACCATGGTGATTGCCGCCATGGTCGGTCACTACGAACCTTTCGTAGTGGGGTCAGGGCTTGGGTTTGGGCTTGCGCGAAGATTCAGGCAATTCTTTCGCCCATCCCGGGCCCAGCATCTCGTTAACACGGTCAAGGAAGGCCTCAAGGCCCGCTGTGTATTCACGCATGGATGGCTCGATCGCTGTTCTGAGTTTGGACTCGTCCTCTGTTGCCTGAACAGCTCGCGCCATTTTGAGCATGGCCCCCTCCATAGGAGCCATCACTTCGGGATGGTTGTGCCGGAGGGTGATGAAGTTTGCCAGTGTCCTCAGCAACTCGATGTTGCCGCGCAGGAGCCGGATGGTGTCATCGGACTGGTAGCTGCGCGAGAGTCGTTCAACGATCTCGGCATTCATTGAGCGCCCGCTCTCCTTCGCCGACTCCTCAACTCTGTCTCTCAGTTCGGGAAGCATGCGCAACCCGAAAGGGGCAATGCTTCCAGTGGGCGCCGTCGTCGTCTTAGGGGTCTTGGCCATAACTACGCAGTGTAGTTAAAAAATGTCTTGCAAAAAATGACTACGCGGCGTTACCATAACTACACCGCGTAGCCATAAAGGAAATCATGAAAGGTATTGGCCTCCTGGCACCCTCTCCAGTGCGGGTTCCCGCCGAGTTGAAGGACTGGCTCAAACACCGAGCGATCGAGAACCGCCGCTCATTCAATAGCGAGGTTCTCGACCGTCTGGAACGCAGCCGTCAGGCAGACATGGCAACCCAGCAACCCCAGCAGAAAGGACAGCAGCAGTGAGCAACGAGATCATCATCGGTGGCGTGGCCGCCCAAGTCATCAGCTACAAGGGTCAGCGGGTGTGCACCACCCGGCAGCTGGCCGGCTTCTACGGATGCAGCGAAAAGAACATTGGCGACAACCACGCCAACAACCGCGCGCACTTCGAGGAAGGAAAGCACCTGTTCAAGCTCAGCGGGGCCGAACTGCGCACCCTGGCGGCTTTGCAACCCGACGAAATCGGGTCGCAAATCACCAGCAAGACCCGTAGCCTGATCCTGTGGACGGAGCGGGGCGCGGCCCGCCACGCAAAGATGCTGACCACGGCCGAAGCCTGGGAAGTGTTCGAAATTCTTGAAGACCGGTACTTCCGGCCGGTGGCCCAACCCCTTTTGCCAGCCCCGGCCTCCGACAGCGTGGCCGCCATCATTCTGATCGGCGAGGCCGTGGCAAAGGTGCCCGGCGTGAAGGCAGGCATCGCCATGGCGGCCACCCTGACCTGTATTCAGCAGAACACCGGCATCGAGACTGCCTCAATGCGCCTGGCCCTCCCAGCGGCCAACGAAGGCCCGTTGTGCTCGCTCAACGCGACGAACCTCGGCAAGCTGGTCGGCTTAAGCGCAGCAGCGACGAACAAGCGCCTGCAGCAGCTCGGCCTGCAAGGCAAGAACGCCCGCGGTGAATGGGAGCTGACCGCCGACGGCACTGCCTGGGGCGAAGCTCTGCCCTACGCCGCTAACACCGGCCACAGCGGTTACCAAGTGCTTTGGAACCCCTCCGTGGCAGACAAACTGCGCAAGGCCGCATAGGACCCCACAAAAGGCGAAGCCCCGAAGCAGGTGAGAGCGCTTTAGGGCTTCTGATCCGAAACCGTCCAAGGAAACGAACCATGCCGAATGATGCCACGCTTGCCGCGGCAGGGGCAACCGTTGCCCAGAAACCCCGGGCACGAGGTGCGCCCCCTCCTCTTGCCGACGAGCCCCCGCAGGGCGTAACGCGGTACACCCACGCCCAGCTCCAAGCCATCATGGAGAACGTGGCCGGGAAGGCCGATACCCTCCGCACGCTGCTCATGTACTTGCAGCAGCAGCCTAACGCCGAGCGGGACTATTGGTCCGCGCAGATCGGCGCAGCAGCTCTCATCGCCGAGAACATCGGCGCTATCGCAGACAACGCTGCCGGCGCAACGCTGGTGGGCGACCACGACCGCTGGAACTTCGGACCTGGCTTCTGAAGCTCTCCACACTTTAACCCCACTTTAAAAACGCACGCATCAAAAGGCATTCTTTACTTAGTACAACAAGAATGCTTTAATAAAGGCAATCGAACACAGCAACTGCAAAGGGACCGTTTCCATGAGCTACCTCCCCCTCCTCTATCGCCTTGCTTGCATGCGCCGCCGGGCGGGCGCTGGACACCTCCACTCTTTGTCGTGGGCTGCCGGCGTGGTCTGGCGCTCGCTGCGGGCCTGATATGGCCGCCGAACTGGCCCATTCCTTGAACACCGTCACCAGGAACGAACTATGACAACCGAAGCTGTGCATACCCCCGCAACCGCTGCACCTCGCCGCACGCGTAGTGTCAAGAAGCCGGCAGTCGTCGTGCGGCCCATGGCCCCGACGTCTTCCGCCCCGGGTTCGGAGGCAGGACAAGCAAGCGCTGATGAGGCCACGGCCTCCGCACAGCCGTGGCGTGTGCTGATCCGGCATTACCTGGCGGAAACGAACGATGTCCTGTCCGCTGCCGTCTTGCCCTCTGAAGGCCACGTCCCCGAAGGGCTGCTGAGCGAGTTGGCAATCCACTGTGTCGAATTTCTTGCGGCTCTGCTGAACGCTCCCGATACCAGCACCCAGTGGGAAGATCGCTTCGCAAGCATCGATGAGTTGCAGTGGGCACGGGACAGCATGCTGGCGGTGGTGGCCTTGCTGGGCACTAAGCATGACGGGACAGGCACGGCTGGCAGGGCCTTCCGCACGGTGGCTCAACGGCTGGTGATCGCATGCGAAGCTCTGAAACGGGCGAGCGACATCACGGCCATGAGCAGAGTGCTCCAGGCATCTGCTGCCGAGCCTCTTCAAGAAGATTTGCCGCCGCCAGTCCGACCTGAGCCTGCGGCAAATCAGCAGTCCGCGGATGACAGCAAGAGGGTGTTTTCCGAACTCGCAATGCATGCGTCCACGCTCCGCACATTCCTGTTCGACGCGCGGATGGACGTTGAGCAATGCCGCGACAGGGGCAAGGCCGCGAACAACTTTCTGATGGCGGAGTACCTGTGCGCCTTCATGGGGTCGGTCTGCGACCAGATGTTGAACTACAGAGTCGCTGGCGGCCCGGCGGAGTGGGCTGTTGACCGCATGATCCAGACGGAAGGGGATGCAGCATGAGCGCCGCAGCCACGAACAGCCGCCGCAGGGCGAAGGCTGGCCGCCCCACAGCAACCGCACCGGCGCCGGCCCTCGCCAGTCTTACAACCCAGCAACATGAACGCGCCTGCCTGGAGGCTTTGGCGACAGCGCTTGATCATGCTGCCAACACCGAAGAGGCCAGTACGTGGTCGGGCGAAAGCGACCGCCTGCTTCGTGTGGCCCATGAACTGGCCGAGCAGTTGCACATCCATCCCGACCAAGCTGTTACATGCGGGACGCTCGACAACCGCGCGCACACCGTAGCCGCGCTGATCAAGGCAGCGCTGCAGGTGCCTGGCGATAAGCCATCCGCCGAACGTGTGGCCTTCATCGAGCAGACCCGCGCGCCACTGGTCGCACTGACCGGCTGCGTTACGGTCCTGGACGGATGGGAGACCTATCCGCAGGGTTGCTCTGGAGCATCTGGAGTTGATTCCGAACCGTCACGGGACTGGCTGCCTGACATCCAGGCCAAAGTGCGTGAAGCAGCCGCGATCCTATCGGTGGTGGTGGATCAGGGGGGCACCGATCCAGTCTGGGGCCTGGTCCGGCTCGCTGACTGGACGGCTGAAAAGGTGCGAGCTCGGGTCGATGGCATGGACAACTCAGAGACGCCGTGTTCCGACACTGCATGCGACATCGCGTGCTTGATGTCGCTCCTCAACTTGGTCGCCGAGCAGGAAGACAACGTATTGCTCTATGCCGCTGCGTCGCTCCTGGAAGTGGCCGCCTCGCTCTGTCGATCCGCCCAGGAGACCGGCCATGCATGACGCCATCGAGCTCGTTCCGGTGCGCGCCGCGCCGCATCGCACGTTGCTTGCGCGTGCAGTTGAGAAGGCCGTCGAGGTGGACCCACTGTCCTCCATCTCTGGCCTGCATCTGATCCAGGTTCAGGCAACGCTGCTGGCTTCGGAAATAGAAGCCGGGGATTGCATCGAAGTGGACTTTGACCGGCGGGCCGTCGCCTATGACGGCCTGTACCTGGTCGAGATCGACCAAGGCGACGGCAGCCGCTGGCACTGCGCCCGCCGCTTCCAGCGCGTCCCCGGCGAGGACGGAATAGAACTCTGGGGTTGCAACGTCAGCGCTGAACGCTGGGCCCGTGTGCCCGCAGACATGCTGCCTCGCATCACCATTCACGGCGAGATCCGAGAGGTTTTCAAGCCCACGAGTAGGCGACGGAGGACAGGATGAAAGGAGCAGATGCCACCACGTCCATCACACTCAGCCAGGACGAGCTGGCCAACATCACCGGGTACAAGCGCGCGGCCGACCAACTGGCCGAGCTGCGCCGGCAGGGCTTTTTCCGCGCGCGCCGCTCGCCGACCACCGGCGACGTGATCCTGGAGCGCGCCCACTACGATGCCGTCTGCGCGGCCGCGCGGGCGCCCACTGCAGCCGCACGCGGCCCTGTCGTTCGAAGGCTGCAGGCTGTATGAGCAAGCGACGCGACCTGCCGAAGCGGGTGCAGGAAAAGCACGGCGCCTACTACCACGTCAAGGCCGAGGGTCCGAAGCGGATCTGGACGCGGCTGTCGGCCGTGCGCGACGGCCTGCCGGCCATGTACCGCGCACTCGCTGATGTCGAAGCGCGCGACGTGCTGGACGACTCGATGCCGCGGCTCATCCAGGACTGGCTCAGGGACGTGAGCAGCCGGCGGACCAAGAAGACCCAGGCCAACGATGCTTACCAGACCCGGAACATCGCCCGGGCCTTCGCCGAGTTCCGGGCGCCCCAGATTCGGGCGCCGCATATTGTCGAGTTCCTGCAGGAATTCCGTGACAAGCCCCGGTCGCACAATGCGCACCGGAGCATGATCCGGGAACTCATGCGGTATGCGGAGGAGCGCGGCTTCCGCGAGCCGGGGACCAACCCCGTGGACAGCCTGCGCATCATGAAGACGCCGCCGCGGCGCCGATACATCACCGACTCGGAACTGCGACGCATCAAGGTCGGGATATGCTACGGCAAGGACGGCAAGCGGACGCCCTCGGGGCCCATGATCTGCTGCCTGGTCGAGATGGCCTATCTGACGGGCCAGCGCGCGAGCGATCTGCTGTCGATGGAGTGGTCGGAGATCGGCAAGGCCGGCATCCTCTTCCAGCCCGGCAAGACGCTGGCCAGCACCGGCGTGGCGGTCATGATCGGCTGGACGCCACGCCTCCAACGGCTGGTGGCCAGGCTGCGGGCGTTCGGGCACGCCAACAGCCGGCACGTCTTCTGCAAGCAGGACGGCTCCCGGTACACCTACTCAGGTGCCAGCACGGCCTGGAAGCGAGGCCTCGCTCGGGCGGGCATCCCAGACACCCAGTTCCGTGACCTACGCGCCAAGGCGCTGACGGACGTGGACGCTCAGCGGGGGATTGTCGAGGCGCAAAGGATGGGTGCCCATTCCACCCAGGCGCAGACCGCGGACTACGTGCGCCACAAGAGCGCGATCAAGACCTCGGCGACACGCTGACAGGGCATGACCGTTAGACAGGTGTGATTCCGTAAGACAAAAGGGGTTAGGCCAAAATGACCTAACCCCTTGGTATCCATGGTCGGAGCGGCGGGATTCGAACTCGCGACCCTCTGCTCCCAAAGCAGATGCGCTACCAGGCTGCGCTACGCTCCGACAGCTCGTATTCTAACCTGCCGTGCAGGGCCCTCCCGCCCTGGCGCCGGCGTTTCAGCACTTTATTTGCTGCAATCGCCGCCCGGCTTGCGCCCGAGGCTCAGCGGGACGACGGTCCCGGGCCGCGGCCGGGGAGGTGGCGGAAGGTGATGCGGCCCTTGGAGAGGTCGTACGGAGACATCTCCAGCGAGACCTTGTCGCCGGCCAGGATGCGGATGTGGTGCTTGCGCATCTTGCCGCCGGTGTAGGCGATCAGCTGGTGCCCGTTGTCGAGCGTGACGCGGAACCGCGAATCCGGAAGCACTTCCGTCACGGAGCCCTGCATTTCGATGAGTTCTTCTTTAGCCATGGTTCAACTTGATTTAAAGATCCGGAAGCGGTGCGACAGCGGCCGGGACGGGCTTTCCCCACGGGAGCCGGGCGGGCCGCCGCGGCGAGCGATGCAGACGCATGCGCTTCGTTACGCCGGGGCTTTGCGGTCGGTGCCAGAATGCACGTGACTGCCGCAATGCGGAGCATGGGAGGCGGGCGTTGGCCGCCTCGCCTCGCGAAGCGCAGGCCGGTGAGGGCCTGGTGCAAAACCTGTCAATTGTACTGTGCCGGGCATGTGTGGCAGTGCGGGCGTGTGGCCGCGCCGACACAGTTGGCTGCCGGCGCGTGGCAGGCCGCCGGCCACCGCCGGGCAGTGATGCAGGCCGGGGTCGCTTCACCGCTTCCTTCAGCGAGCCACCCTGATGAAGGAGATGGGGCCGGATGGCGGAAACAAAAGCCCCCGCCGGTCGAGGCCACGGCGCCCCCAGTCCGCCTAGAATGGCCGGCCCTTTCGCCGCAGGAGCCTCCGTGCCAGACCGCCTCGCCGTTCTTCCGCAATACCTGCTGCCCAAGCGGGCCCTCACCAGCCTGGCCGGGCGCTTCGCCTCGGCGCGCGCCGGCAGCAGCACGACGGCTGCGATCCGCCGGTTCGTGGCCCGCTACCGCGTCGACATGTCCGAAGCCGGGAACCCGGACATCACCAGCTACGCGACCTTCAACGATTTCTTCACGCGCGCGCTGCGGCCGGGCGCGCGCCCGATCGCCGACGCGCCCGCCGTCTGCCCGGTGGACGGGGCCGTGAGCCAGTTCGGGCGCATCGACGACGACCAGATCTTCCAGGCGAAGGGCCACCGCTACTCCACCACCGCCCTGCTGGGCGGCGACACCGCGCTGGCGGCCGGGTTCTCCAACGGCAGCTTCGCCACCATCTACCTGAGCCCGCGCGACTACCACCGCATCCACATGCCGTGCGACGGCCGGCTGCGGCGCATGGTCTACGTGCCAGGCTCGCTCTTCTCGGTGAACCCCGTCACGGCACGCGGCGTGCCCGGCCTCTTTGCGCGCAACGAGCGGGTGGTGTGCATCTTCGACACGCCGCTCGGCACGATGGCGCTGGTGCTCGTGGGCGCCACGATCGTGGGCAGCATGGCCACGGTGTGGCACGGCACGGTGAACCCGCCGCGGTCTGCCACGCTGCGGCAATGGAGCTACGACGACGGCCCGGCGATCACGCTGCGCAAGGGCGAGGAGATGGGCCGATTCCTGCTGGGATCGACCGTGGTGCTGCTGTTCGAGCCCGGTGCGCTGCGCTTCACCGAGGCCTGGGAGCCTGCCCGGGCCGTGCGGCTCGGCGAGCCCATGGGGTGGCCGCCGCAGGACTGAACCCGGCCCGCCCCGGCTCACACGTCATGGCACCCGGCAGGTGGTGAAGACGGTCGGCTCGACGACCAGTTTCTCGGGGGGGACGGGGGTGTCGCGGCCCACCAGGTGGATGCACATGTCCTGGCGGCGGATGGTGATGTGGCTCACGGTTTCCACGCGGTCGCCAAGGCGCACCTGAGCTCCGGGATGGAAGACCGGCATGCGGAAGAACTCGCCCCAACCCTCCGGCCGATCGGAAGAAACGGAGAGCGATGCGGCAGCCGACGGCGGGGATGAAAGCGACGCAACACCCATGGGTCGATGCTACCGTAGAGTTGCTTTCAAAATGCGAAATTTGAAACTTTCTGTGCGGATCGGGGCGGGACCGGGGTGTCGGCTGTAGCAGCCCGACCACGGTCAGACCGTGGGAGCTGCGTCACAGAACCGTCACGCATGGGCTCTACAGTGGCGCCGCCGCGGGCTCCCGTGCCTGCGCGGCATTCGCAGAAGGGATGCCGCGCATGCACTGCCGTCGCATCTCCTTCTCCTTTCACGCCCCATGACGACCACCCTCTCCCGCCGCCCCCTCATCCTGGCGCTCGCCGCCGCCTTTGCCCTGTCCGCCTGCGGCGGTGGCGGCGGCGCGTCCATCTCCGCCGTCCCCGCACCGCCCACCGGGCTCGGCACCACGGAGACGGCGCCGCAACCCAACGAGACCAGCGTTCCCCCGTTCGTGGACAACGCCGCGTCGAACCAGCGCGGCGACGCGCGCTACGCCACGCTGGAGACGAACGCGGGCGTGCGCGTGCTGTCGGGCTTCCTCGCCATCTGGAAGCCGTCCACGCTGGTGGTGGACGCCGGCGTGAGCGCCGCTGCGACCGGTGCCTTCCCGGCCGTGACGCCATCCACCTGGACGGGCATCCCGGGCGACGCGACCGATGGCACCGTGCTCAATGCCCAGGTGCATGCACGCAACATCCAGTACGTGGTGGATGCCACGGCCCGCCGCACCTCGGCGCAGGAACTGCAGGCCTACCTGGACGATCGCCGCGGCAAGGGCTACAGCGTGAGCGACGGCATGGGCCCGCTGACGGCCGCGTGGCGCGCCGCGGCCCAGCAGACCACCACGATCACCGGGATCGCGGCGGACGCCACCACCGTAGCCTACAACGACGGCGGCAACAACACGGGCGTGGGCGGCAGCGCCAATGCCGGCTTCGGCAGCGCCGTGGATTTCGTGGGCGGCATCGGCGAGAACGGCTCCACCGAACCCGCCAAGCGCTTCTACAAGTACGCCCGCCCGTGGCGCTGGAGCAGCAGCGTGCAGGTGGTGCCCTCCCTGCTGCCGGCGCGCAGCACGTCGCCGTCCACGGATGGCGGCTTCACCAGCGGCCACTCCGCCGAGGCGGTGCGCACCTCCATCGCCATGGCGTACCTCGTGCCGGAGCGCTTCCAGGAGATGCTCGCGCGCGGCCTGGAGCTGGGCGAGAACCGCATCCTGGCCGGCATGCACTCCCCGCTGGACGTGATCAGCGGCCGCATGCACGGGCAGGCCGTCGCCGCCGCGAGCATCGCCACGGGCGCCAATGCGGCGCGCAAGGCGGCGGCCTTCCAGCAGGCCCGCACCGCGTTGATGGCAGCGGTCGGCGCCAGGACGCCTGCCGAGTTCTGGCAGTTCGCGCATTCGCAGCCGTCCAGCACGGACCGCTTCGCGGACTACGCGACCAACCGATCCGAATACCTCCGGCGCATGACCTTCGGCTTCCCGCAGATCGCCGATGCCTCCCGGCCCGCCGTGGTGCCCAAGGGCGCCGAAGTGCTGCTGGAAACCCGCCTGCCCTACCTGACCGCCGCGCAGCGCCGCGTGGTGCTCAAGACCACGGCGGTGCCGTCGGGCTATCCGGTGATGGACGATGCCGAAGGCTGGGGCCGCCTGAACCTGTTCGCCGCGGCCGACGGCTACGGCCGCTTCGACGGCGACGTGGCGGTGACGATGGATGCGGCCCAGGCCGGCTTCTCCGCGCTGGACACGTGGCGCAACGACATCGCCGGCGCCGGCAAGCTGACGAAGCTCGGCAGCGGCACGCTGGTGCTCGCGGGCAGCAACACGTTCACGGGCGGCATCGAACTGGTGGCCGGCACGCTGCAGGCGGGCAGCGGCTCGGCGCTGGGCAACGGCGCCGTGTACCTGGGCGGCGGCACGCTGCGCACGTCGGCTGGCCAGCAGGTGGCGGCGAACGGTACCTACACCCAACGCCCGGGCAGCACGCTGTCGCTGCAGCTGGCCTCGGCATCGGGCACGGCCGGCACGCTGGCGGTGAACGGCATGGCCTGGCTGGCCGGCACGCTGGAAGTGGTGTTCGCGGACGGCGCGCGCCCCGCCGTGGGTTCGACGATCACGGTACTGCGCCATGGCGGCGTGAACGGCGCGTTCGATGCCGTGTCGGTGCCGGGCTACCGCGTGACGCCGGTCTATCTGAACAACGCGGTGCAGCTGCGCATCGACGCGGCGGTCTGACGGCACCGCGCAACGGGTGCGGCGACGCACTGCATGCAAAGGGCGGCCTGCGGGCCGCTTTTTTTTAGTCCGGTTCCTGCGGCGTCGGCGTGGCGATACGGCGGCGGGCGCGAGATGCCGCCACGGCGACCATCCGCTCAGTCGGTACGGGCCGCCCGCTCCTGGGCGCTCACCGCCGCCGCGGGCCGGGCACCCCGCCGCTGCGCCGTGGCGGCACAACCCATGGACGCGGCCATGATCATGCCGATCGCCAGCCACTGGGCGAGGCTCAGGGCCTCGCCGAGCAGCACCAGGGCCAGCAGCGCGGCGACGGCCGGCTCCATGCTGATCATGATGCCGAAGGCCTGCTGCGGCAGGCGCTTGAGGGCCACCATTTCGAGCGAGATGGGAATGGCGCTGGACAGCGCGGCCACGCCGATGCCGGTGAGCAGCACCGCGGGCGTCCACAGATCGGCGCCGGCGTGCACAACGCCCACGGGCACCACCACCAACGCCGCCACCGTCAGGCCCAGCGACACGGAATGGCCGGCGTGCAGGTGCCCCACCCGCTTGCCGAACAGGATGTAGGACGCCCAGAACACGGCGGCCGCGAGCGCGAAGCCCACGCCCCGCGGATCGAGCGCGCCAGCTCCCGGCTCCCAGGGCAGCAACACGGCCAGCCCGGCCACCGCCAGCACCACCCAGATGAAATCCAGCGGGCGCCGCGACGACAGCACGGCCACCGCCAGCGGCCCGGAGAATTCGATCGCCACCGCCACGCCGAACGGGATGGTCTGCAGCGACAGGTAGAAGCAGAGGTTCATCGCGCCCACGGCGACACCGTAGGCGACGAGCCGCAGGGCGTCGGAGCGCGAGAGCCGCCAGCGCCAGGGGCGCCAGAGCAGCAGCAGGAGGAGCGCCGAGAAACCCACGCGCACGGCGGTGGTGCCCTGGGCGCCCACCAGCGGAAACAGCGACTGCTTGGCCCAGGACGTGCCCAACCCCAGGAAGGTGACGGAGCCCAGGATGGCCAGGGCGGGGATGAGCGGTGATTCGTTCGGTGCGGACATCGTGGGACTGTATCGCGCCATGCCGCTCACCGCACCGCCCGCCAACGGCCGTGGCGAGCCTGCCGGCGTTCAGGCCGCTGCGCGTTCCTTTGCGAACGCCAGGCATGCTTCGAGCATGCGCCGCAGGTGGGGCTGCACGTTCATGGCGATCTCCGGCAGGTAGTCGAACGGCAGGGCCTCCTGCATGTAGCTGGCCTGCGTCATCTCCAGCTGCACCGCATGCACGTTGCGGCCCGGATCGCCGTAGTGCCGCGTGATGTAGCCGCCCTTGAAACGGCCGTTGAGCACGGCGCTGTGGCCCGGCACGACCATGCCGATGGCGAGCAGTTCGCGCGCGAGCGCCGGATCGCAACTCGCGCCGTCGGCGGTGCCCAGGTTGAAGTCCGGCAGGCGGCCGTCGAAGAAGCGCGGCAGCACGGAGCGGATGGAGTGCGCATCCCAGAGCACCGCCACGCCATGGGCGGCTCGGATGCGGTCGAGTTCGGCGCGCAGCTGCGCGTGGTACGGGTCCCAGTAGGCGCGGCGGCGTTCTTCGGTTTCCGCGGCGTCGGGCACCTGGGCCGCGTCGGCGTAGAGGGGCGTGTCGTCGAAGGTGTCGATGGGGCACAGGCCGGTCACGCTCTGGCCGGGATAGAGGCTGCTGCCGTCCGGCGGGCGGTTCAGGTCCACCACGTAGCGCGAGTGCGTGGCCGCGAGCACCGAGGCTCCCAGGCCGCGCGCGAAGGCGTAGAGGCGTTCCAGGTGCCAGTCGGTGTCGGGCACCTGCCGGGCTTCGCCGGTGAGCCGGCCGGCGATGGCAGGCGGCACGTGGGTGCCCACATGCGGCATGGACACCAGCAGCGGCGCGGTGCCGGCATGGAAGTGGAAGAGCGGCGTGGCCGTCGTCGTGTCGTTCATGGAAAGGTCTCTCGCAGCGAAAGCGGGTTCGTTCATGGATTCAAGATTGCAGCAGGCCGGACCGCACCGCGGCGAAGGCCGCCGCGCTCTCGCCGTGCAGCGCATGCCGGCCCGCGGCGACGCGCTGCACACCCGCCGCCCAGACGCCGTGCAGCGCGGACGTGCGGTGGCTGCCGAAGACGTGCGCGGCGAGCTGGCTTTCGGGCGGCAGGCCGCGCAGGGCGATGTGTTCCGGATCGAGCGCCACGAAGTCTGCCATGCCTCCGGGCACGAGACCCGCCTGCGCGCCGGGCGCCGCGAGCCGGCCGGCGGCCTGCGCACCGCCCTGCACGGCCTGCAGCAGCGTGGCGGTGGCGACCTGCGCCTGCGCGTCGGTGGCGAGCACGTTGCGGCGGCGCAGCATGAGACGCTGACCGTACTCCAGCAGCATGAGTTCCTCGGCCGCGTTCACGCAGGCATGGCTGTCGGAGCCCAGGCCCCAGAGGCCGCCTGCCGCCCGCCAGCGCGGCAGGTCGAACAGTCCGTCGCCCAGATTGGCTTCGGTCGTCGGGCACAGGCCGGCCACGGCGCCGGTGCGGGCCGCTCCCCGGGCCTCGGCCTCGGTCAGGTGCGTGGCGTGGACCAGGCACCAGCGCGCATCGACGGGCGCATGCTCCAGCAGCCACTCCACCGGCCGCTGTCCGCTCCAGGCGAGGCAGTCATCCACCTCCTGCGTCTGCTCGGCGATGTGGATGTGTACCGGCGCACCAGGGACGATGGCGTCCAGGCCCCGCAGCGCCGCGTGCAGGCTGTCGGGCGGCACGGCGCGCAGCGAGTGCGGCGCGAGGCCCAGCACGCCGCCCTGCGCACGCACCTGGGGCGCGAGGCGTTCCAGCAGCGCGAGCATGCCGTCCGTGCCGCGCAGAAAGCGCCGCTGGCCGTCGCGCGGCGGCTGGCCGCCGAAGCCGCCGGTCTGGTAGAGCACCGGCAGCAGCGTGATGCCGATGCCGGCCCGGCGCGCGGCGCGCAGCAGCGCGAGCGACATCTCGGCATCGTCGGCATAGGGGCGGCCGTCCTCGGCATGGTGCAGGTAGTGGAACTCGCACACCGCCGTGTAGCCCGCCTCCAGCATCTCGACGTACAGCCAGGTGGCGATCGCCTCCAGCGCCGCGGGCGACATGCGTGCGGCGAAGCGGTACATGAGGTCGCGCCAGCTCCAGAACGAATCGTCGCTGGCGGCGCGGAACTCGGTCAGGCCGGCGAACGCGCGCTGGAAGGCGTGGGAATGCAGGTTCGGCATGCCGGGCAGCAGCGGTCCGGGCGCACGGGGCACGCCCGGCGGCCGGGCGCTGCCGGGCTGCGCGTGGGTGATGCGGCCGTCTTCGCTCCAGCGCAGCAGCACGTCGTTCGCCCAGCCGCCGGGCAGCAGGGCCTGGGCGGCGAAGAGCGCGCTGCCGTCGGAAGGGGAAGATGCGTCGGTCATCTCGGGCGCTTTCAGGGAGATGGATTCAGGAAGCATGGCGCGCCACCCGGCCCTGCCGCACGATCGCGCGCGGCGGCTGGTGGCCGAACCAGTAGGCCAGCTCGGCGGCCTCGGCGAACGGCCAGAGCACGAAATCGGCGGGCCGGCCGGTGGCAAGGAGCCCGTGCGTGTCCTGCAGGCCCAGGGCGCGCGCGGCATGGGTGGTGATGCCCGCGAGCGCTTCCGGCACCGTGAGCCGGAACAGCGTGCAGGCCATGTTGGCCATCAGCCGCAGGCTGAGCGCGGGCGAGGTGCCGGGGTTGTGGTCGGTGGAGACGGCCATGGGCACGCCCGCCTCGCGCAGCGCCTGGATGGGCGGCAGGTGCGTGTCGCGCAGCGTGTAGTAGGCGCCGGGCAGCAGCACGGCCACCGTGCCGGCCGCCTTCATCGCGGCGATGCCCCCGGCCGAGAGGTGTTCGATGTGGTCGCACGACAGCGCGCCGTACCGCGCAGCGAGCCGGGCGCCGTCCATGTCGGAGAGCTGCTCGGCATGCAGCTTGACGGGCAGGCCCAGCGCCTGCGCGGCCTGGAATACCTGCTCGGTTTCGGCCAGGCTGAAGGCGATGCGCTCGCAGAACACGTCCACCGCGTCCACCAGCCCTTCCTCGGCCAGTGCCGGAAGCATCTCGCGGCAGACGAGGTCGATGTAATCCTGGCTGCGGCCCGCGTATTCCGGCGGCAGCGCGTGCGCGCCCAGGAAGGTGGTGCGCACGGTGACGCCGCAGGCCTCGCCCAGCCGCCGCGCCGCGCGCAACTGCTTGCGCTCGTGCTCCAGGGCCAGGCCGTAGCCGGACTTGATCTCGATCGCGCAGACGCCCTCGTCCAGCAGCGCCTGCAGCCGCGGCAGCGCCTGCGCGACGAGTTCGTCTTCCGTTGCGGCGCGCGTCGCCTTGACGGAGGAAACGATGCCGCCGCCCGCGCGGGCCACCTCTTCGTAGCTGGCGCCGGCCAGGCGCATGGCGAATTCGCCGGCGCGGTGGCCGCCGTAGACCAGGTGGGTGTGGCAGTCCACGAGGCCGGGCGTGGCCAGCGCGCCGCCGCCCGCATGGCGGGGCAGCGTGGCGAAGGCCGGCGGCAGCGCGGCCTCGGCCCCTACCCAGCGCACGGTGCCGTCCTGCACCACCACGCACGCCGGCGCGCCGGCGGGCACGGCCACGTCCGGCAGGCACAGGCCGTCGGCGAGCCGCAGTTCGGTCCAGCAGCCGTCGGCGCTGGGCAGGGAAGACAAAGGTGTGGGCTGCATGGGATTTCCTCTGGAGCGCGCAGCGTTCCGTTGTATCAAGTGTCCTGCAGGACCGGCGCGGGGGCCGCTCCGGCATCCGGCGCCAGGCCGATCCAGGCCAGCGCGGCGCCCCGGGCATCGCCGGGCGCGAGCTGCAGCGGCTGCCCTTGCGCTTCTCCCCACCACAGGCCATGGCCGGGCGGGTAGCCTTCACCGGCGCCGTCGCGCCACGTGCCGGCGAGCACCAGGCAGACACCGGCCGGCGTGGAGCCTGGCTGCACGCTGTCCGACACGATTTCGATGGTGCCCTGCCACGCGCCACGGCGCAGCATGAGGTTGAAATCCGTGGAGGCGCCGCCCAGCGGGGTGCAATCGAGCGCTGCGGCGCCGTCGAACGACCAGGGGCGCCAGGGCTCGTCGAGCCGGTGGTCGATGCCGCTCGCGCTCAGGTGCACGCCATCGCCGCCCAGCAGCATGATCTGGCGGTCCACGCCGGGATAGGCCGAGAACGGCCCGGCCCGGTCGATGGTGGCCGCGCTC
This sequence comes from Acidovorax sp. PRC11, assembly GCF_031844105.1. NCBI lineage: Bacteria > Pseudomonadati > Pseudomonadota > Betaproteobacteria > Burkholderiales > Comamonadaceae > Acidovorax > Acidovorax sp. PRC11. The sequence goes on from NZ_JAUZUQ010000006.1 coordinate 42,470, forward strand.
ACGCGCCAGCCGAAACCGTCCATGCCCGCGCCGGGCGGCCAGCACACGATCTCGCGCGTGGAGCCGCCGCCGTTCTTCCAGGGGCTGGGCGCGATCGCGCCCAGGTCGAAACGTTGCAGTGGCATGGTGTCAGGCGCGCGTGAGCACGGCCTGCAGGAACGAGCGCGTGCGTTCCTGGCGCGGGTTGGTGAAGATGGTGGCGGGTGGGCCCGATTCGATGATGCCGCCGCCGTCCATGACGACGACGACATCGCCGACCTCGCGGGCGAAATCCATCTCGTGGGTGACGACCATCATGGTCATGCCCTCGCGTGCGAGCACCTTCATGACCTGCAGCACCTCGCCCACCAGTTCCGGATCGAGCGCCGACGTGGGCTCGTCGAACAGCATCACGCGCGGCCTCATGGCCAGTGCGCGGGCGATGGCCACGCGCTGCTTCTGACCGCCGGAGAGGCTGGCGGGCATGGCGCCGGCCTTGTGGGCCAGGCCCACCTTCTCGAGCAGCACGCGCGCCTGCGCCTCGGCCTCGGCGCGGGCCATGCCGTGCAGCTTGCGCGGGCCCAGCGTCACGTTGTCGATCACCGACAGGTGCGGGAACAGGTTGAAGGACTGGAACACCATGCCCACTTCCTCGCGCAGCGCGTTGAGGTCGCGGTCGGGCAGCATGCGGCCGGAGTCCACCAGCGTGCGGCCGCAGATGTCGATGCGCCCGCCCTGGGGTTCCTCGAGTCCGTTGCAGCAGCGCAGGAAGGTGCTCTTGCCGGAGCCGCTGGGGCCGATCACGACCACCACCTGCGATGGCTGCACGTCGAAATCGATGCCGTCGAGCACGACGTGCTCGCCATAGGCCTTGTGCAGGCCGCGGATGCGCACGATGGGTTCGGCGCTCCGGGAATCGGGTGGCATCGTCATTGCACCATTCCTCCGGCGCGCAGGCGCAGTTCGATGTGGCGCAGCACCAGCGTGGTGGCCCCGGTGAGGACGAAGTACACGACCGCGATGGCCAGGTACACCTCCAGAGAGCGGTACGACACGCTGATGATCTTCTGGCCCTCGTGCATGAGGTCGTGGATCGTGAGCAGCGACACCAGGGCCGAGTTCTTGATCAGCGCGATGAACTCGTTGCCCAGCGGCGGGATCATGCGCACCACGGCCTGCGGCAGCACCACGCTGCGCATCGCCTGGCCCGAGGACATGCCGATGGAGCGCGCGGCTTCCATCTGCCCCTTGTCGATCGACTGGATCGCGCCGCGCACGATCTCGGACACGTAGGCGCCCGAGTAGATGCCCAGGCCGATCACGCCGCACACGAAGGCCGGCAGCAGGATGCCGAACTGCGGCAGGCCGAAGAACAGGATGAACAGCTGCACCAGCAGCGGCGTGCCGCGGATGACCGCCACGTAGGCGGTGCACAGGCCGTACACGATGCGGTTGCGGGGATTGAGGCGGCCGATGCCCACCAGCAGGCCCATCACGCATCCGAGCAGCAGCGAGGCGGCCGTGATCTCCACGGTCACCGCCGCGCCCTGCAGCAGTTGGGGCCAGCCGGCCCACACGGGGGAAAAATCGAGTTCCATCGCTTCAGGTCGTCACGGGGGCCGTGCTTACTTGGCCGCCGGCGCGCTGAACCACTTCTTCTCGATGGCGGCATAGGTGCCGTCGGCCTTGAGCCTGGCGATGGCGCCATTCACGGCGCGGGTCAGCTCGGGCGTGTCCTTGCGCAGGGCCATGCCGTATTCCTCGGTAGTGAGCTGTTCCTGGAGCACGCGCAGGCCGGGCCGCATGCGGGTGTACTGGTAGGCCGCGGGCTTGCCGGTGACGGCGGCGTCGGCGCGGCCGATGTCCACGAGGTTGAACATCTCCTGGTTCTTCTCCACCTCGACGCGCTGCACCTTGGGATGGTTCTGCGTGAGGAAGCCCACCGACTTGGTGCCCACCTGCACGGTGACCTTCTTGCCGTCCAGGTCGGCGATCTTCTGGATCGACGTGTTGCCGTCCTTCACCATGGCGACCAGGCCGCCCGCATAGTAGGGCTCGGTGAAGTCCACCACCTTCCTGCGCTCGTCGGTGATGTAGATGGCCGACACGGCCATGTCGAAGCGGCGGGACATCAGGCCGGGAATGAGGCCCTTGAAGTCGATGTCCACCCACTCGACGCGCTTGCCCAGGGCCTTGCCGACGGCCTCGACGAGTTCCACGTCGAAGCCCGTACGCTTGCCGTTCTCGACGAACTCCATGGGCGGGAAGGTGGCGTCGGTGCCCACGCGCAGCACATTGTCCTGGGCATGCACGCTGGCATGTCCCAGGGCCAGTGCGGCCATGCTGGCGAGAAGGATGTGGCGGCGGGGAGTCATCATGGGCAGGTCTCGGTTCAAGGGTCGGAGAAACGGAAACGGAAACGGAAACGGAAAAACGGCAGGCGACCGGGGACGGCGATCAGTGCAGGACCAGCTGGCGGGAGATGCGCGCGGCGGCCACGACCGCCATGCGTATCAGCGCCGGCTCCTGCCCCTGGGCCCGCAGGATCGGGGCCATGAGCGTGATGGCGCCGGCGGCCTGGCGGGAGGCGCCGAAGAGCGGCACGCTGCAGCCCCACACGCCCTCGTCGACTTCGCCTTCGCTCACGGCGAAGCCCGCCGCGCGGATGGCGTCGAGCTCATCGCGGGCGGACTCGCGGCCGGGCGTGCCAGGCCCCCACTGGGCATCGAGCACCGCGTCGCGCGCAGCCTCGGGCAGGTGGGCCAGCACGCACTTGGCCGACGCCCCCGCGCGCAGGGGCACGCTGCGCCCCTTCTCGAACGAGCAGCGCAGCGAATGGTGGCTCTCCACCATGTCGAGGCAGATCGCCTGGTCGTTCACGGCCAGGATCAGGCCCACGCTCTCGTGCGACTGCTGCGAGAGTTCCACCATGCCGGGGCGCGCCTGCCGCACGAGGTGCGAGGCCAGATCGAAGCCCAGGGCGAGCTGCAGGCTCAGCGGGCCGGGCGCGTAGAAGCCGTCGCTTTCGAGCACGAAGCCCCAGCGCTTGAGCCGCGCGAGCTGCCGGTACAGCGTGCTGCGCGCGAGGCCGGTGAGCTCCATGAGTTCGGTCGCCGACGAGGCCTTGCCCTGCTGGGCCAGCACGGCCAGCACCTGCAGCACGCGGTCGGCGGTGGGTACGGCAACAGGCAAGGCACTCTTGGACATGCCCGCAGTATCAAAGCAAGCGGCCCTGCCTCACACCCCCGCATTCCCAAAAATTGGGAATGGACGTCCCTTTTTTGCGCATTCGCGGGGTTTGCGACCGTATTCCGTTTTTTCGGCAGCGCTCTCTCAGCGCACCATCGGCAGGTGCAACTGGTGCTTCTTCGCCGTGGCGATGGCGATGTCGTACCCCGCATCGGCATGGCGCATCACGCCGCTGGCCGGGTCGTTCCACAGCACGCGGCCCAGGCGCGCGGCGGCCTCGTCGGTGCCGTCCGCCACGATCACCACGCCGGCATGCTGCGAATAGCCCATGCCCACGCCGCCGCCGTGGTGCAGGCTCACCCAGGTGGCGCCGCCCGCGGTGTTGAGCAGCGCGTTGAGCAGCGGCCAGTCGCTCACCGCGTCGGTGCCGTCCTTCATGGCCTCGGTCTCGCGGTTCGGGCTGGCGACGGAGCCGGTGTCCAGGTGGTCGCGGCCGATCACGATGGGTGCCTTCAGCTCGCCGTTCTTCACCATCTCGTTGAAGGCCAGCGCCGCCCTGTGGCGCTCGCCCAGGCCCAGCCAGCAGATGCGCGCGGGCAGGCCCTGGAAGGCGATGCGCTCGCGGGCCATGTCCAGCCAGCGGTGGGTGTGCCTGTTCTCGGGGAACAGCTCCTTGATCTTGGCGTCGGTCTTGTAGATGTCTTCCGGGTCGCCCGAGAGCGCCACCCAGCGGAACGGGCCCTTGCCCTCGCAGAACAGCGGGCGGATGTAGGCCGGCACGAAGCCGGGGAAGTCGAAGGCATTCTTGACGCCCTCGTCGAGGGCCACCTGGCGGATGTTGTTGCCGTAGTCCACCGTGGGAATGCCCATGGCCTGGAAGTCGAGCATGGCCTGCACGTGCGCGGCGCAGCCCTGGGCCGCGGCCTTCTTCAGGCGGGCGTGCCGGGCCGGGTCGGCCGCGGCGGCACGCCACTCGGCGACCGTCCAGCCCACGGGCAGGTAGCCGTTGACGAGGTCGTGCGCGGAGGTCTGGTCGGTCACGATGTCGGGCTTCGGGCCGCCGGCCTGCGCGCGCCGGACCAGCTCCGGCAGCACCTCGGCGGCATTGCCCAGCAGGGCGATGGAGACCGCCTCCTTGCGCGCCGTGTGGTGGGCGATCAGTGCGAGCGCATCGTCGATGTCATTCGCCTGCTTGTCCACGTAGCGGGTGCGCAGGCGGAAGTCGATGCTGCTCTGCTGGCATTCGACGGCCAGCACGCAGGCCCCGGCCAGCACGCCGGCCAGCGGCTGGGCACCGCCCATGCCGCCCAGGCCGGCGGTGAGGATCCAGCGGCCCGACAGGTCGTTGCCGTAGTGCTGGCGGCCGGCCTCGACGAAGGTCTCGAACGTGCCCTGCACGATGCCCTGCGCGCCGATGTAGATCCAGCTGCCGGCGGTCATCTGGCCATACATGAAGAGGCCCTTGCGGTCCAGCTCGTTGAAGTGCTCCCAGGTGCCCCACTTCGGCACCAGGTTGGAGTTGGCGAGCAGCACGCGCGGCGCGTTCTCGTGCGTCTTGAACACGCCCACGGGCTTGCCGGACTGGATCAGCAGGGATTCGTCGGCCTCCAGGGTCTGGAGCGATGCCAGGATCTGGTCGAAGCACTCCCAGTTGCGCGCCGCGCGGCCGATGCCGCCGTACACCACCAGCGACTGCGGGTTCTCGGCCACGTCCGGATCCAGGTTGTTCTGGAGCATGCGCCAGGCGGCCTCGGCCAGCCAGTTCTTGCAGTGCAGCTGGCTGCCGCGCGGCGCGCGGATGGTGCGCGACGGATCGTGGCGGGGATCGGCCAGGGGTTGGGCGGCGGCGGCCGACAGGATGGCGTCGTTGGCGTTCATGGCATCGCTCCTCGGGGCGTTCGGGCTATGGATGGATGAATGGGGAAAGAAGAATCACTGGAAGCTGGGCAGGATGGCGGACAGCGCCTCCGGCCAGGTGCCGTGCTGCGCCCACTGGCGCATGGCTTCGATGTCGGGCGCGAGGTAGCGATCCTGCTCGAGGAAGGCCACGCGCGTGCGCACGGCGGCGAACTGCGCCTCGACCAGCGGCGAGCTGCTCAGGCTGCGGTCGAACTCCATGCCCTGCGCCGCGGCCATGGCCTCGATGCCGACGATCACGCCGGTGTTGCGCGCCATGTCCAGCAGGCGCCGCGCGGCGTAGGTGGCCATGGAGACATGGTCTTCCTGGTTGGCCGAGGTGGGCAGGCTGGTCACGCTGCTCGGGTGCGCCAGGCACTGGTTCTCGGCGGCGAGCGCGGCGGCGGTCACCTGCGCGATCATGAAGCCGGAGTTGACGCCGCTCTCACGGATCAGGAAGGCCGGCAGGCCCGAGAGGCCGGTGTCGAGCAGCAGCGCGAGGCGGCGCTCGGAGATGGCGCCGATCTCGGCGAGCGCGAGCGCGATGATGTCCGCCGCGAAGGCGACCGGCTCGGCGTGGAAGTTGCCGCCGGAGATCACCTCGCCCTGCCCGGAGGTCCCTTCGGTCAACGCGGTGAAGACCAGCGGGTTGTCCGATGCGGCATTGGCCTCGATGCGCAGCACGCGGGCGGCATGCGCCAGGTTGTCCAGGCAGGCCCCCATCACCTGGGGCACGCAGCGGATCGAATACGGGTCCTGCACGCGGCCGCAGTTCGGGTGGGAGGTGTCGATGGCGCTGCCTTCCAGCAGCGCGCGCACGGCGGCGGCCACGGCGATCTGCCCGGCCTGACCACGCGCTTCGTGGATGCGCGCGTCGAACGGCTTGACCGAGCCCTTGATGGCTTCGAGCGTCAGGCAGCCCGCGACCAGGCCGGCGGCGAACACGCTCTCGGCCGCGAACAGGCCCGCCAACGCGAGCGCGGTGGACACCTGCGTGCCGTTGAGCAGCGCCAGCCCCTCTTTCGGGCCGAGAACGAAAGGCTCGAGCCCGATCGCGGCCAAGGCCTCGCGGCCGGACACGATCTTGCCGTCCACCCTGGCGGCGCCCTCCCCGATCAGCACGCAGGCCAGGTGCGCGAGCGGTGCGAGATCGCCCGAGGCACCCACCGAGCCCTTGGCGGGAATCACGGGCAGCACGTCGGCATTGGCCAGCGCCAGCAGCGCGTCGGCCAGTGCCGGGCGCACGCCCGAATGGCCGCGCGCCAGGCTCACGGCCTTGGTGGCCAGCACCATGCGCACCACGTCGTCCGGCAACGGATCGCCCGTGCCCACGCTGTGCGAGAGCACGAGGTTGCGCTGCAGTTCGGCCAGCCGCTCGTGCGCGATCTTCGTGCTGGCCAGCTTGCCGAAGCCGGTGTTGATGCCGTAGACCACCTGGTCTTCTTCGACGATGCGGTCCACCGTGGCCTGGGCCGCCTGCATGGCGGGCAGCGCGGCCGCATCCAGCGACAGCCGCACGCCCCCGCCGGCGATGGAGCGCAGTTCGGCCAGCGTGACCTGGCCCGGAAGCAGCGCGAGGGTGGGAATGGCGCTCATGGACTACTCCTGTATATACAAGTTGATCTTCGAAAAATTCAGCGGCTGGTACGAACAGCTTTCGGCGCGGATTGGACCATGAAACGCCCAGCTTGTATATACAGGAAGAACATGGCGAATCAGCCGACCAGCGGATGGCCGTCGGCCCGGATGCGGCTGCCCAGCCGGTAGCGCGAGCCCGGGTGCAGGCAGCGCACCAGGGTGACCGGCATACCGCGCGACCAGGTGCGGCGGGTGAGCAGCAGGCACGGATCGCCGCCCGCCATGTCCAGCAGGCGCGCCTGCTCGGCCGTGGGCAGCACGGCATCGACGACGTGCTCCAGCTGGTCGAACGGTACGTTGCGCACCAGGTATTCGGAGGGCTGCATGCGCGTGAAGTCCTGCGCGCCGAACTGCGGCACCGCGCGCGGGTTCACGTAGCGGTCTTCCAGCTGCACGGGCATGCCGTCCTCGCGGTGCACGCAGACCGCATGGAACACCGATTCGCCGGTGCGCAGGTCCAGCGCCGCGGCCACGTCCAGCGGCGCGGAGATGCGCTCCACCGTGAGCACGTCGCAGCGGTAGTCGTGGCCGCGCTGGCGGATCTCGCTGGCCAGGTTGGCGATCTGCAGCAGCGTGGATTGCGGCTTGTCCTCGGCCACGAAGCTGCCCACGCCGGCCACGCGCACGATGCGGCCCTGCTCGGACAGCTCGCGCAGCGCGCGGTTCACCGTCATGCGCGACATCCCGAACTGCTGCACCAGCTCGCTCTCGGACGGCAGCCGGTCGCCCGCGCGCCAGGAGCCGTCCTGGATGCGGCGCACGATGTGGTCCTTGATCTGCTGGTAGAGCGCGAGCGCCGGCGCGGGCGCGGCGGATGCCGGCGCCGGGGTACTGCGGGAGGGAGTGGCGGGCCGGGAGGTGCGCGCGCGGGCGGTCGTCGCTTTCATGGCGCGGCACTCTATCAGTGCGCGTCGGCGGCCATCGACTCGGCGCGGATCTCTTCGGTCAGTCGCGCCTTGAGTTCCATGAATTCCGGCGAGGTCTTCACGCGATAGTGCCGCGGGTGCGGCAGGTCCACCGCGATCTCGCTCTTGATGCGCCCGGGCCGGGCGCTGAACACGGCCACGCGGCTGGCCATGAAGATCGCCTCGTCGATGTCGTGGGTCACGAACATCACCGTCTTGCGCTCGGCCTCCCAGATGCCCAGCAGCAGCTCCTGCATGAGCACGCGGGTCTGGTTGTCGAGCGCGCCGAAGGGCTCGTCCATCAGCAGGATCTTCGGGTCGTTGGCGAGCGCGCGGGCGATGGCCGTGCGCTGCTGCATGCCGCCCGAGAGCTGCTTGGGATAGTGCTGCTCGAAGCCGCGCAGCCCCACCTTGGCGATGAAATACGCCGCCCGCTCCTTCTGCACGCTCTCGGCGACGCCGCGCTCGCGCAGGCCGAAGCGGATGTTCTGCTCGATGGTGAGCCACGGGAACAGCGTGTAGCTCTGGAACACCATGCCGCGGTCGGCGCCCGGGCCCGTCACCGGCTGGCCGTCCAGCAGCACGCGGCCGGCGGTGGGCTGGTCCAGCCCCGCCACGATGCGCAGCATGGTCGACTTGCCGCAGCCCGAGGGACCCAGGATGGTGACGAAGTCGTTGTCGGCCACGTGGAAGTCCACCGGCAGCAGCGCCTGCGTGGCGGGCCCCTTGGCCGAGGTGAAGGTGCGCGAGACGCCCTGGATATGCAACTCACTCATCAGATCACGCTCCAGGCGAAGAGGCGGCGGTTGACCGCCTTGAAGAGGAAGTCCGACACCAGGCCGATGATCCCGATCACGATGATGCCGAAGATGATCTGCCCGGTGTTGAGCAGCGCCTGGCTGTCGGTGATCATGTGGCCGATGCCCGAGGACGAGCCGATCAGCTCGGCGACGATCACGTAGGTCCAGGCCCAGCCCAGCACCAGCCGCAGCGTCTCGGCGATGTGGGGCGCGGCGCCGGGAATCAGCACGCGGCGCACGATGCCCGTGGGCGTGGCGCCCAGCGTGTAGGCGGCCTCGACCAGGTCCTTGCGTGCGCTGCCCACGGTGACGGCGACCATCAGGATGATCTGGAACACCGAGCCGATGAAGATCACCAGCAGCTTCTGCAGCTCCCCCAGGCCCGCCCAGAGGATGAGCAGCGGGATGAAGGCCGATGCGGGCAGGTAGCGGCAGAAGGACACGAAGGGCTCCAGGAATGCCTCGACCCCCTTGTGCGCGCCCATGCAGATGCCCAGGGGCACGGCCACCAGCGCCGCCAGGAAGAAGCCGCCCAGCACGCGCCAGACCGTCATGCCGATGTCGTGCAGGAACCCGAACTGCGTGAACAGCAGCCAGCCTTCCTGCACCATGGTGATCGGGCTGGCCAGGAAGGTGGGCGAGACGTAGCCGCCGAGCGTGGCCACCGACCACACGGCCACGAAGAGCACGAAGAAGGCCGCGCCCAGCAGCCAGCGCGTGCGCGAGGCCACCGGCTCCAGCGGCCGCAGGCGGCGGCGCGGCGCGGCATGCGCGGGCGCGGCCGCTGGCGCGGTCGCCGCGCCGGGTTGGGGGTCAGCGGGCATGGCGCCCATCACTCGGCTCATCGCGGGACTCTCCTGGCAGGTTCGGTGGCAGCGGCGATGCCGGCATCACTTGATGAAGCTGTCGTCGAACATGGCGGCGAAGTTGTCCGGCTGCTTGCGCACCACGCCCGCCTCCAGCAGGATCGCGCCCGCATCCTTCATGAACTGCTGCAGCTCGCCCGCGAAGAACTTCTGGTTGGCGGCCTTGTCCTGCCAGCGCAGGTAGGCCGACGACTTGGCGAAGGCCTCGCCGGTCTGCTTGACGGCGGCGCCCATGATCTCGTTGGCCTTGGCCGGGTCGGCCTTGATCATCTCCAGCGCATCGAAATACGACTGCGTGAGCGCCTGCGCGGCCTTCGGGTTCGCCTTGAGCCACTCGGGCGCGCAGCCCACGGTGTCCATCACCATCGGATAGTCGATGGTAGTGGCGAGGATCTTGCCAGCCTGCGGATTGGCGCGGATCGTCGAGAGGTACGGCTCGTACGTCATCGCGGCATCGTTCTGGCCCGACACGAAGGCCTGCGCGGCCGGCTGCGGCTCGAGCGACACGGTCTTCACGTCCTTGAGCGTCATGCCGTTCTTCGACAGCATCCAGGCCAGGCCGAAATACGGCGCGGTGCCGGGTGCGCTCACGGCGACGGTCTTGCCCTTGAGGTCGGCGAAGCCCTTCACGTCGTTGCGCACCGCGATGCCGTCGGCGCCGTAGGATTTGTCCATCTGGAAGATCTGCACGATCGGCACACCGTTCGTATTCCAGGCCACGTGCGTCTCGACCGTGGTCGCCGCGCACTGGATGGCCTTGGAAGCCAGGGCCAGGTGGCGGTCCTTCTGCGGAATCATCTTGAGTTCCACGTCCAGGCCGTTCTTCTTGAAGATACCGGCCTTGTCCGCCAGGGTGAGCGGCGCGAAGCCCGTCCAGCCCGACATGCCGAGCGCGAGTTTCGTCTCCTGCGCCTGCGCGCCGAGCGCCAGGCCCGCAAACCCCACCACCGCCGCGATCCGCGACACCTTGCCCGCCATCGTTCCAGCCATCGTCCAGCTCCTCGAAAATGAATGCGTTCGTCCAACCCGGTGCGCGCCGCTCCACCGCCGGGACACCTGGCCGGCCGCCGCAGCGGGCCCGCCCATTCTTGTCCCGCGGCCAGGCTGTCTATACAGGGTAAACACCCAGAGTGCGGCCGGCAGGAAACCGGCGGCGCAGGCACGCAACGGGTCCGCATGCAAGAAGGGGACCAGGCTTCCTTCCCACGGGATAAAGGCAGGTGTCGCCCCGGCGCCGACGCCGTTCCCGGCGCACCCGCCGGCCTTGCGAATACCCCGCGGCGTCCCCTGGTGTCGCGGGGTGCCCCACAATGGCTGCATAACCATCGGATTTGCCGGCTCACCCGCGCCGCGGCCGTGTCGGAGCCGACCCTGCCGCCGCGTCGTACGCGGCACGATCGCACGTCGGAATGCACCGCGAAAGGGCTTCGTGCACCACCGCCGGGCAGGGGCCGCGCCGTAGAATTTGCAGTATCCGAACCACAACGAAAGCGCCCCTGGCCATGACTCAGCAGTACGAGGCCCTCCTTGCCATCCTGGACTCCAAGGAAGACCCCCTCATCCAGGAATGGCTGGCCGAAGCGGCCCAGGGCGGCACGGCTCCCGCGGCCAGTTTCTCGTCCGACGCGCGCGAGCTGCTGCAGGCGCTGCGTACCGCGCTGCACAGCGGCCCGCCTCCGCGCGGCACGCCCCATCCGGGCAATGCATGGCACACGCTGAACGGCGTGCTGGAATCGCTGTCCCGCTCCCGTGCCGCGCGCGGCGAAACCGCCGGCGACACGAGCGTGTTCGTGCTGGCGCTGAAAAAGGCGCTGTTCACGCAGCTGCAGGCCACCAGCGACGCCGCCGCGCTGGCGCCCGCGCTCTGGAGCGCGACCGAACTGGTGGATCGCCTGGCCCAGCACACCGTGACCACCTTCCAGCTGGCACGCGAGGACATCATCCGCCGCCAGCAGGAAGAACTGCTGGAGCTCTCCACCCCGGTCGTCAAGCTCTGGGACGGCGTACTGGCGGTGCCCATGATCGGCACGCTCGACAGCAACCGCACCCAGGTGGTGATGGAGACGCTGCTGCAGCGCATCGTCGACACCGAATCCGAGATCGCCATCATCGACATCACCGGCGTACCCACGGTGGACACGCTGGTCGCGCAGCACCTGCTCAAGACCGTCGCGGCCATCCGGCTCATGGGCGCGGACTGCATCGTGAGCGGCATCCGCCCGCAGATCGCGCAGACCATCGTGCACCTGGGCATCGACCTGCAGGGCATCCACACCCGCGCCACGCTGGCCGACGCCCTCGCGCTCGCGCTGCAGAAGACCGGCTGGCGCATCGGCCGCGTGCCGGCCTGAAGCGGAAAGGACGCATTCCATGGAACGCATACCGATCCTGCGCATGGGCGATACGCTGCTGGTCACCATCCAGCTGGACATGCAGGACCGCACGGCCCTCGCCCTGCAGGAAGACCTCGCGGCGCGCATCGCCGACACCGGCGCCACGGGTGTGATGATCGACATCTCCGGGCTGGAGATCGTGGACTCGTTCGTCGGCCGGATGCTCAGCAGCATCTCGGGCATCGCACGCATCCTCTCGGCCCACACGGTGGTAGTCGGCATGCAGCCGGCGGTGGCCATCACCCTGGTGGAACTCGGCCTCTCGCTGGATGGCGTGCGCACCGCACTCAACGTGGAGCGCGGCATGGACCTGCTGCGCCGCATCCGCGAGGAGGCCCCTCTTGGCCTTTGAACCCACGGGCACGCTGCCCATCGAATCCGAGCAGCACATCGTCGCCTGCCGCCAGACCGTGCGGGCGCTCTGCGCGGGCCTGCGCTTCTCGCTGGTGGACCAGACCAAGGTCATCACGGCCGCCAGCGAGCTGTCGCGCAACACCCTGGTGCATGGTGGCGGCGGCCGCATGCGCTGGGAGGTGCTCGACCAGCACGGCCGCTCCGGTCTGCGGATGGCCTTCGAGGACGAGGGCCCCGGCATCGCCGACATGCAGCTGGCCCTGACGGACGGCTGGACCTCCGGCGGCGGCATGGGCCTGGGCCTGCCGGGCAGCCGGCGCCTCGTCAACGAATTCGACATCCGCTCGGCGCCCGGCCAGGGCACCTGCGTCACCATCACGAAATGGAAGTGATGGACCCCGCCCGCGCCGAAGTGCTGCACGGCTGGACGCACACGGCCTTCCCGATCGACGACGCGAGCCGCGTCGGCGAGGCGCGGCGCTTCGCTGCGCACGAAAGCGCACGGCTCGGCTGGAACCCGACCGACGCCGGGCGGCTGTCGCTGGTGGTGACCGAACTCGCCGCCAACCTGCACCGCCATGCGCGCGGCGGGCGCCTGCTGATCGCAGCCATTCCCGCGCGGCACGCGGTGGAGGTGATCGCGATCGACAACGGCCCGGGCATCGCGGACCTGCGGATGGTGATGCAGGACGGCTACTCGACCGGCGGCACCCCCGGAACCGGCCTGGGAGCCGTCCGGCGCCTGTCCGACGAATTCGACCTCCACTCCACGCCCGAGGGCACGGTCTGCGTGGCCCGGGTCTCGGAGCGCCCCCACGAGAAAGACGACGGCTACGCCTCGGCAGAGACATGCACCCCGCGTGGCGACGCGGCCCGGCCCTGCGTGCGCGTGGGCGCCATCCGCCTGCCCCTGCGCGGCGAGACGGCCTGCGGGGACGCCTGGGCGGCCGCCATCGACGGCGAGCGCGTGGCCCTGTGCGTGGCCGACGGCCTGGGGCACGGGCCGGAAGCGGCGCGGGCTTCGGAGGCGGCGCTGGAAGTCTTCGCCCAGGCCCCCTTCGGCGATCTGGTCGGCATGGCGGAACGCGCCCACCGCGCGCTGCTGGGGCTGCGCGGCGCGGCGGTCTGCGCCCTGCGCTGGGACGGGCCTGCCGCCACGGTTCAGAGCACCAGCATCGGCAACGTGGCGGCGCGGCTGGTCTCCGGCGTGGCCGACCGGTCGGTGCCGGCGCAGCACGGCACGGTGGGCCTGCAGATCCGCAAGCCCCAGGAAGCCGCCATCCAGCCCCCGGACCATGCGATCGCCGTGGTCCATACCGACGGCATCGAGGGGCGCTGGCACGCCCGCTCGATCCATGCGCTGCTCGGCCGCGACCCGACCCTCGTGGCCGCGGTGCTGCTGCGCGACCACCACCGCGTCCGGGACGACGCCACCATCGTGGTGGTCCAGCGCAACGGCTGAACCATCCACCCCCTTGAAGCCGACATCCCGAGGAACCGCACGATGACATCCCAGCCCGACGCACAGGCCGACACAGGGGCCGGCGCCGAAACCCCCACCCTCTCCGCACTGCAGGCCGCACTCGCCGCCAGCCAGCTGGAGGTGGAGATGCTGCGCGCCGAGCTCGAGGAAACCAACCGCGGCGTGGTGGCGCTCTATTCGGAGCTGGACGCACAGGCCGAGCAGCTGCGCAAGGCCACGGAGATGAAAAGCCGTTTCCTGGCGTACATGAGCCACGAGTTCCGCACGCCGATCAGCTCGATCCGCAGCATCGCGCGCCTGCTCGCCGACCACGTGGACGGCCCGCTGAACGCCGAGCAGACCCGCCAGGTGGGCTTCATCCAGACCACGGCGGTGGAGTTCTCCGAGATGGTGGACGACCTGCTCGATCTCGCGAAGATCGAAGCCGGCCGGGTCGACATCTCGCCGGCGTGGTTCGACATGGTGGACCTCTTCCAGGCGCTGCGCGGCATGTTCAAGCCCGTGGTCACCAACGCGGATCTGAACCTGGTGTTCGAGGAGCCGCGCGGCCTGCCGCCGCTCTTCACGGACGACCGCAAGCTGTCGCAGATCCTGCGCAATTTCATCTCCAACGCACTCAAATTCACGCCGCGCGGCGAGGTGCGCATCAGCGTCGAGCCCTGCGAGGGCGACCGCGTGCGGTTCTCGGTGGCGGATACCGGCATCGGCATCGCGCCGGAATTCCACACCCGCGTGTTCGAGGACTTTTCGCAGGTCGGCTCTCCGCTGCAGAACCGCCTGCGGGGCACGGGCCTCGGCCTGGCGCTGAGCCGCCAGCTCGCCGAGCTGCTGGGCGGCCGGGTGGACCTGCAGAGCGTGCTGGGCGAAGGCTCGGTGTTTTCCGTGACCCTGCCCGCACGGCTGCCGCAGCCAAATGCCGGCGCGGGAACCCCGGAGTGAGCGGCATGCTGGACGTCGGAGCCATCCACACCACCATCGACCGCGGCACCCACACCGTGCTGGTGGTGGACGACAACCCGGTCACCCGCTACTCGACCGCGCGCATCGTGCGTGCCGCCGGCTTCCAGACGCTGGAAGCCGCCAGCGGCGCGCAGGCCCTGCAGATGGCCGGCGGCAACATCTCGGCCGTGGTGCTGGACGTGCACCTGCCGGACATCGACGGTTTCGAGGTCTGCCGCACCCTGCGCGTGCGGCAGGACACGGCGCAGCTGCCGGTGATGCACCTGTCCGCGGCCCATGTGCATGCCGAGGACCGCGTCACCGGGCTCAACGCCGGGGCGGACGCCTACCTCACGCACCCCGTGGAGCCTGCGGTGCTGGTGGGCACCCTGCAGGCGCTCATCCGCGCCCGCACGGCCGAGGACAGCCTGCGCCGCAGCGACCGGCGCTTCCGCGCGATCTACAGCCAGGCGCTGAGCGGCATCGGCCTGCTCGAGCGCGACGGCCGGTTCACCGACATCAACCCGGCCATGGCGCGGCTGCTCGGCCGTTCGCCGCAGGAAGTGCTCGGGCGTGCGGTCAGCGATTTCGCGCCGCCCGACTGGGCGGATTTCGTGCGCGACAAGACGGTGGAGACCGGGCAGCCCACGACATGGCAGGGCGAATTCCCCCTGCTGCGGCCGTCGGGGCAGTGGGTGTACCTGGAATGGAGCATCTCGGCCCATGTGGAGCCGGGCCTGCGCATGGCGATCGCCGCCGACATCTCCGAGCGCGTGGAACTCGACAGCCGCCGCCAGGAAGTCCTGGAGCGCGAACAGGTGGCGCGCGCCACGGCCGAGCGCCTGGGCCGCACCAAGGACGATTTCATCGCCGTGCTGTCCCACGAGCTGCGCACGCCGCTGAACGCGATCGCCGGCTGGGTTCACATCCTCAAGCGCCGCGGCGGCACGCCCGAACTGATCAAGGGGCTGGATTCGATCCACCGCAACGTGAAGGCGCAGGCACGCATCATCTCGGACATCCTGGACGTATCGCGCATCAACAGCGGCAAGCTGCACCTCGAACGCGAATGGACGCAGCCCGAGGAGGCGGTGCGCTCGGCGATCGAAGCGCTGCAGGCCTCCATCGCCGAGAAGCGCCTGACGGTGGACGTGCAGGCGGGCGCCGGCATCGGGCCCGCCTGGCTCGACCCGACGCGCTTCCAGCAGATCTTCTGGAACCTGCTCACGAACGCCATCAAGTTCTCCGACAACGACGGGCGCATCGAGGTGGTGCTGTCGCGCGAGGGCAATGCGCTCACGCTGTCCGTGCAGGACTGGGGCCGCGGCATCGCTGCGGAGTTCATCGAACACCTCTTCGACCGCTTCACCCAGAGCGACTCGCCCGACAACCGCCGCCACGGCGGCCTGGGCCTGGGCCTCTCCATCGTCAAGCAGCTCGCCGAGCTGCACGGCGGCGGGGTCGAGGCGTACAGCGCCGGCTCCGGGAAGGGCTCCACCATCACCGTGCGGCTCACCGCGGCCTACGAGGGCGAAGGCGAGAGCGCGCCCGCGCCGCTGCGCGCGGACGAAGCGCCGCCCGAGCCGCCCATGGAGGAGCGCCCGCTGCGCGCTCTCGACATCCTCACCGTGGAAGACCATCCGGACGCCAGCGAGATGCTGGCCGTGGTGCTGTCCGACGGCGGCGCGCGGCCGCGGCAGGCCGCGGATTTCGATGCCGCCATCCGGGCACTGGGCGAACGCTGGCCCGACGTGGTGGTCAGCGACATCGGGCTGCCGGGGCGCGACGGCTACGAACTCGTGCGCGCCCTGCGCGGCATGGCGGTACCGCCAGGACGCCGGCCGCCCGTCGCGATCGCGCTCACGGCCTTCTCGCGCCCGCAGGACGCGAACAGGGCGCTGGAAGCCGGTTTCGACGCGCACCTCGGCAAACCGCTGCAACCCCACGCCCTCATGGCCACCATCGTCCGGCTGATGGCGGGCCGGTAGACCGTGCACGAAGGCCCCATGACCCCCTCGCTTTCCCCGCAGCCCGAACGCCATGCCGACATCTTCATCGGCCACAGCGAGATGGCCCGCCGCATGCGCCAGCATGACTGGGAAGCCACGCCGCTCGGCCCGCCCGACCGCTGGCCCCAGGGCCTGAAGGCGGCGCTGCGCATCCTGCTGACCTCCCGCTTCGAGATGTGGGTCGGCTGGGGACCCGACATCGCGTTCTTCTACAACGACGCCTACCGGCCCACGCTGGGCGTCAAGCACCCGGAGGCCCTGGGGCGCCCCACGGCCCTGGTCTGGCGGGAGATCTGGGACGACGTGAAGGGCCGCATGCACGCGGTGTACGAGCGCGGCGAATCCACCTGGGACTCCTCGCTCATGCTGCTCATCGACCGGGCGGGCACGGGCACGCTGGAGGAGACCTACCACACGTTCTCCTACAGCCCGCTGCTGGACGACGACGGCAGCGTCAACGGGCTCTTCTGCGCGGTCTCCGAGGAAACCCGGCGCATCATCAGCGAGCGGCGGCTCGGCCTGCTGCACGAACTGGGCGCTGCCATGTCGCTCGGCGGCACGCGCCAGCAGGTGCTGGACGCCGCTTGCGCCACCGTCGCCCGCGCGCAGCACGACCTGCCCTTCTCGCTGATCTACCTCTACGATGCCCACGGCACGGCCCGGCTGGCCTGCAACGCGGGCATTCCCTCGGGCCACCGCCTGGCGCCGCGGGTGCTGCTGCCGGGCACGCCGCAGCCCTGGCAGCTCGAGCGGCTCGCCCGGGGCGAGCCCGCCTACGCCGTGCCGCTGGCGCCCGCGGCCGATACGCCCACGGGCGCATGGCAGGCGCCCCCGCACACCGCCTTCGTGGTGGCGCTGCCGCCCCAGGGCGACAGCCGTTCCGCAGGGTTCTTCGTGTGCGGCTGCAATCCGCACCGCCCCGGGGACGATGCGGAAATCCAGGCGTTCCTGCAACTGCTCGCGGGCCAGGTGGCGCCCGCCATCGCGCAGGCCGAGGCGCTCGAATCCCGCACGGCGGAGCGCGACCGGCTGCGCGACCTGTTCAGCAAGGCGCCCGGCTTCATGTGCGTCATGCACGGGCCCGAGCACGTTTTCGAATTCGTCAACGAGTCCTACCAGCAGCTCATCGGCCGCCAGGACCTGGAAGGCAAGACCGTGCTGGAGGCGATGCCCGAGCTGGAAGGCCAGGGCATCCGGGAACTGCTCGACGAGGTGTACCGCACCGGCCGGCCCTACATCGGCAAGAACCTCAAGGTCCAGCTGCGGCGCACCCCAGGCGGCCCGCTCACCGAGCACTATCTGAACTTCGTCTACCAGCCGACGCTGGACGGACAGGGCGCGGTGACCGGCATCTTCGCCGAGGGGCACGACGTGACCGACCAGCGTGTCGCCGAGGAAGAACTGCGCATGCTCAACCGCGAGCTGGAAAGCCGCGTGGCCGAGCGCACCCGCGACCTGGAGGACGCGCTGGCCCGCCTCACGGCCGAGTCGCGCGAGCGCGAGGCCGTGCAGGAAGCGCTGCGGCAGTCCCAGAAGATGGAGGCCGTGGGGCAGCTCACGGGCGGCCTGGCGCACGACTTCAACAACCTGCTCGCCACCATCAGCGGCAGCCTCGAACTGCTCAACCGGCGCGTGGCCCAGGGCCGCTTCGACGACCTCGCGCGCTACGTGACCGTCGGCCAGGGCGCGGCCCGCCGCGCCGCCTCGCTCACGCACCGCATGCTGGCGTTCTCGCGCCGCCAGACGCTCGACCCCAAGGCCACCGACGTGAACCGGCTGGTGCGCGGGATGGAGGAACTCATCCGCCGCACCATCGGTCCCGAGACGGAGCTGGAAGTCGTCAACGCCGTCGGCCTGTGGACCACCCACGTCGATCCGCACCAGCTCGAAAGCACCCTGCTCAACCTGTGCATCAACTCGCGCGACGCCATGCCCGGCGGCGGACGGCTCACCATCGAGACCGTCAATGCCTGGATGGACGAGCGCGCCGGCCGGGAGCGCGACCTGCCGCCGGGCCAATACGTGTCGCTCTGCGTGACCGACACCGGCGCGGGCATGACGCCCGAGATCATGGGACGGATCTTCGAGCCGTTCTTCACCACCAAGCCGATCGGCATGGGCACCGGCCTGGGCCTGTCGATGGTGTACGGCTTCGCCCGGCAGTCCGGCGGACAGGTGCGTGCCTATTCCGAGCCCGGCATGGGCACCACGATGTGCATCTACCTGCCGCGCCACGAAGCGCCGGCGGAGGATTCGGGCCTGCCCGCGACTCCGCCCGTGGAGCCCGGCGAAGGGTCGGGCGTGGTGCTGGTGGTGGACGACGAGCCGAGCGTGCGCTCCCTGGTGGTGGAAGTGCTGCACGAGATGGGCTACCAAACCCTGGAGGCCGGCGATGGCGCCGCCGCGCTGGAGGTGCTGCAGTCGCGCACCCACCTCGACCTGCTCATCACCGACGTGGGCCTGCCCGGCGGCATGAACGGGCGGCAGCTCGCCGACGGCGGCCGGCTCACACGGCCCGACCTGAAGATCCTCTTCATCACCGGCTATGCCGAAAATGCCGCCGTGGGCAACGGTCATCTGGAGCGCGGCATGCACGTGCTGACGAAACCGTTCACACTCGACGCCCTCGCCCACCGCGTGCGCAACCTCATCCAGCAGGGGTCGTGACACGGCTCCCGCGGGCGCCTTTCCTCCTCCCCTCCCTTGCTTCCACCCAGACGAACGCCAGCGATTCACCGTCGCCCTTCCCGCCATCCAGTGAGCACCCCGCACCCGATTCCCTCCGGCACCGGCCGCGCATTGCCGGCCGTTCCCGCCGCACGCACCGGCGGCCTGGCCGCGCTGCGGGAAGCGACGCGGGAGCAGCATGCCCGGCTCGACGCGGCCCTGCCGCTCGCGCGCGAAGGGGCAACGCTGCAGGACTACGTGCGGCATGCCCGCGCGCTGGCTGCATGGCTGCAGGCCCTCGGCCCGGTGATCTCGCCGATCGATGCCGGCCCGCATCCCTGGCGCCTGGACGATCCCGGCCGGTTGCAGGCCCTGCGCCTCGACCTCGAGGACGCAGCGGCCGCGGCCTGGCCGGCGGCGGGGGTGGAAACGGAGGAAGCCGCGGCCCGCGTGCTGGAGCGTTTCCCCGCGCGCGCGGCGGCGGTCGCCTGGGGCATGGCCTACGTGGTGGAGGGCTCGCAGCTCGGCGGGCAGTGGCTCCACCGGCGCCTCTCCGCCACGCTGGCGCCGCATCCGCTGCGCTACCTGCAGGGCAGCGGCGGCGAGACGGCCGCCCGCTGGAAGCATTTCCTCGCGCGGCTGGCCGATGCCTTGCAGGCGCCGGAGGACATCGCAGCCGCCTGCGCAGGTGCGCAGACCGCCTTCGACGCGCTGCGACGGCAGTACGATGTGCAGGAAGAAACGCCTGCATGATCCCCGAGCGGAACCCACTCCCAACCTCCTCGCCCGCAGACCGCGCTGCACCCCTCGCCCTCCTGACGGAGCCCCAGCCATGACCATGCCGCTCCACACCCAGGAATCCCCCGCCCCGACGCTGGACAACTGCGACCGCGAGCCGATCCACATCCCGGGCCGCATCCAGAGCCACGGCGCGCTGGTCGCGTTCGACATGGACGGGAAGGTGCGCTACGCCAGCGAGAACGTGGAAGAGCTGCTGGGCTGTCCGCTCTGGCCGGGCAGCGATCTGTCCACACTGCCCCAGCCTCCCTGCACCGCCATCGCCGACAAGGTGCGCGAGGGGCTGCAGGCCCTGCGCGGCGAAGCCGAGCTGCCCATGCCTGCCGAGATGGAAGCGAAAGGCCGGGTGTTCGACGTGGTGCTGCACATCAGCGGCAAGCTGCTGGTGGCCGAGTTCGAGCCCCGCCGGCACAGCCCGGCCGAGCTGGCGGTGTTCGCCGTGCAGGCGCACCGCGCGATGGAAAAGTTGCGCCGCCCCCGCGCCATCGACGAGCTGCTGCAGCTCGCCACCCAGGAGCTGCAGGCGCTCACCGGCTTCGACCGGATCATGGCCTACCGGTTCCGGCACGACAGCAGCGGCGACGTGGTGGCGGAGACCTGCGTGCCGGAACTCGATCCGTACCGCGGGCGCCGCTATCCCGCCAGCGACATTCCCGCGCAGGCGCGGCGGCTGTACGTGGCCAACACGCTGCGGCTCATCGCCGACGTGGGCGCCGCCACGGTCGCGCTGCTGCAGCAGACGGCGGAGCCGCTCGACATGAGCGCGAGCGTGCTGCGCAGCGTGTCGCCGATCCACATCGAATACCTCTCCAACATGGGGGTGGCGGCTTCGATGAGCGTCTCCATCGTCATCAACGGCCGGCTGTGGGGCCTGCTGGCCTGCCACCACATGCAGCCGCGGCAGGTGCCCTACAGCGTGCGCATGACCTGCGACGTGATCGCGCAGGTGCTGTCGTCGAACATCCAGAACTCGCTGCTCGCCGCCAACAACGGCCGCACCCAGTCGGCCGCCACCCTGCGCGCGCAGCTCATCCAGGACATCGTGCACTCCGACGACGAGTTCGCGGCGCTCTGCCGCTGCGCGCCGGAACTCGCTGCCAACCTCCACGCCGAAGCCGCGGTGGTGGCGGTGGGCGCCAAGCTGCAGCGCTTCGGCGACGTGTCGGAGCGGGCGGCCAAGGCCATCCTAGACTGGCTCGCCTCCGCGCGGGACGATATTCCCGCCGACCGGCTCTACCAGACCCATGCCATGCCGCTGCTGGAGCCCACCCTGGCCACCGATGCCGCGCCCTGGTGCGGCCTGCTGGCGCTGCCGTTCGACCGCGAGCGCGGCGGCTGGGTGCTCTTCCTGCGCCGGGAGCAGATCGAGACCATCCACTGGGGTGGCCGCCCAGAGAAGGAAGTGCGCCCCGGGCCGCTGGGCCCCCGGCTCACGCCGCGCGGCTCTTTCGACCTCTGGAAGGAAACCGTGCGCTCCACCGCCGAGGCGTGGGACGCGGTGGAACTCGACATTGCCGGCCAGGTACTCGACGAGATGCAACGCGCGCAGCATGCCCGTCACACCGAGCTCAACCGCACGCGCAACCAGCTGATGGCCGTGCTCGGCCACGACCTGCGCGATCCGCTGCATTCGATCAGCATGGCGGCCCGCGTGCTCGAGAAAGGCGGCGATGCCGACGGCCGCACCGGCCGCCTGGGCCAGCGCATCCAGTCCTCCAGCAGCCGCATGCAGCGGCTGGTGAGCCAGGTGATGGACATGTCGCGGCTGCAGAGCGGCCTGGGCATCGACCTGCAGCTCGCCGCCACGGACGTCGCGGCACTGCTGGCCGACCTCATCGACGAGGCCCGCACGGCCCATCCGGAAACCGACCTGCAGACCGAACTGCCGCCTTCGCTGGAAGCCGAGGTCGATGCCGACCGGATCGCCCAGGTGGTGGTGAACCTCATCAGCAACGCCCGCCACCACGGCCTGCCGGGCCATCCGGTGCGCATTGCCGCCGCAGCGCTGCCGGACGGCGGCGGCGTGGCGATCGTGGTGCGCAACGTGGCCGCGCCGATTCCCGACGCCGTGGCGAAGAATCTGTTCAGCCCGTTCAAGGCATCGTCGTCCGGCAACGCGCGCAACCGGTCCGGCATGGGCCTGGGTCTGTACATCGCCCACGAGATCGTCCGGGGCCACGGCGGCGACATCCGCTATGCCCATGAAGACGACCATGTGGTTTTCTCGGTACGACTGCCGCCCGCGGCGTCGGGCACAATCACCCGTTCCTGAATCCAGCCGGCCCCCGCGGCCGAGGCCCCGCGCCCCTTCATGCACGCAGAGATACTGATCGTCGACGACAACCACGAGGCTGCGGAACTGCTGCGGGATCTGCTGGAACTCAACGGGCACGGCGTTCGCATGGCATTCACGGGTGCAGAAGCGCTTGCCGCCATGCAGGCGCAGGCTGCGCCGCTGCTGCTCGTGGACCAGCATCTGCCGGACATGCTGGGCGCCGACCTCGTGCCGCAGCTCAAGCGCATCGCCCGCGACAGCGGTCTGTCCGCGTGCATCGCGATCGGCATCACGGGGGTAGGTGCGGCCGAACGCGCGTCGCTCGAGGGCTTCGACCACGTCCTGCCCAAGCCGATGAATTTCGACACGTTCGACGCCCTCATCGAGAGTTCACTGGCCACCCTGCGCGACGCCGGCGCGACGGGCGCCTGATCCTGCTCGGGCGCCGCCAGGCGCCTTTCGAGAACTCCGGCAGACCCTGCCGAGGGACCGTTACACCACGGTCCGGCACGGTACGGCGTCCGGAACCGATGCTGCCGCCGCGCACGTAGGCGCCCACTGACATCGCGTCGTCGGAACTTCCTGCAACGCCTTGTTGCGCCGCAACAGAACATGCACGGGTATTCCCTGCCATGTCGCATCCCGCCTCCACCGCCCCGCATCCGGCCCGCCTTCCACGGCGAACCCGGTCGCGCGCGCAAGGAAGCCGGACGGTGGCGGCAGCACCAGTTTTCGCGCCCTTCCACGTCTGACTTCACGGGAGTCCCACATGTCCAGCACCAAGAACGTTCTCGCCATCGTCATGGCCGGCGGCGAAGGCTCGCGCCTGCACCCGCTCACGGCCGAGCGCTGCAAGCCCGCCGTCCCCTTCAACGGCAAGCACCGCATCGTCGATTTCGTGCTCTCGAACCTCGTGAACTCCGAGATCTACTCGATCTACCTGCTCGTGCAGTACAAGTCGCAGTCGCTCATCGAGCACATCCGCCAGTCGTGGACGATGACGCGTTTCATCCCCCAGCACTTCGTCACCGTCGTGCCGCCGCAGATGAACAACGGCCCGGAATGGTTCCAGGGCACGGCCGACTCGGTCTACCAGAACATCCACCTGATCGAGACGTTCAAGCCCGACATCGTGGCCGTGTTCGGCGCCGACCACATCTACCGCATGGACGTGCGCCAGATGATCGACTTCCATACGAAGAACGATGCGCACGTCAGCGTGGCGACGCTGCCGGTGAAGCTCGCCGACTGCAACCAGTTCGGCATCGTGGAGACGGACGACAGCCACCGCATCGTCGACTTCGTCGAGAAGCCGCAGACGCCGCCGCGCCCCATGCCCGGCAGCTCCACCCATGCGCTGGCCTCGATGGGCAACTACCTGTTCAACGCCGACGTGCTGCTGGATGCCCTGCGCGAAGCCCATGAAACCGGCCACAGCGATTTCGGCAAGCACATCCTGCCGGCCATGCTCAAGTCGCACCGCCTGATGGCCTACGACTTCGACACCAACACCATCCCCGGCACCGAGCCCTACGAAGAGCACGGCTACTGGCGCGACGTGGGCACCATCGACGCCTACTACCAGGCCCACTTCGACACGCTGGGCGCCACGCCGCGCTTCCGCATGACCAACAGCCGCTGGCCCATCTACGCCAGCCCCGACCAGGCCGAATCGGCCCAGATCGAGAACGGCGTGATCCACCGCTCGGTGGTGGGCTCGGGCAGCATCGTGGACGGTGCCTCGCTGGACAACGCGATGCTGCGCCGCTCGGTGGTCGTCGAGCGCGATGCGCGCCTCGAACACTGCATCATCATGGAACGCTCGCGCATCGGCCGCGGCGCCCAGGTGCGCCGCGCGATCATCGACCAGGACAACGACATCCCTGCGCACGAGCGCATCGGCTTCGACCTGGAGGCCGACCGCAAGCGCTTCCACGTGACCGAAAGCGGCATCGTCGTCGTGCCCCGCCAGTTCTTCAAGGCCCAGGGCCTGCAGTCGACCACCGCCAGCATCGGCCGCGCACGGCCTGCGGCCCCCGCCGCGACCGAAGGCTCCGGCCTGAAGAAGGTGGCCGCATGAAGGCTGGCGACGCCGCTCCCTCCATGACGCCGCGCCGCCCCCGCGCAGCCCGCTACACGGTAGAGCAGGGCCGGGCCCTGCCCCTCGGCGCCACGGCCGACCGTCTCGGCGTGAACTTCGCCGTGCACGCACCCGGCGCGGAGAAGGTCGAGATCTGCCTGTACTCCGACGGTGAGAACGAGTCCGGCCGCGTCGCGCTGCCCGGCTTCACCGCCGGCACCTGGCACGGACACATCAAGAACATCAAGCCCGGGCAGCGTTACGGCCTGCGCGTGCACGGCCCCTACGACCCGTCGAAGGGCCAGCGCTTCAACCCCGCCAAGCTGCTCATCGATCCGTACGCGCGGGCGCTCGACCGCCCCGTGATGGGCGCGGACGACCAGTTCGGCTACGAGCTCGGCCACGAGGACGAGGACCACGCCATCAGCGGCGTCGACAACGGCGCCACCGCGCCCAAGTCCATCGTGGTGCGCTCCCGCTTCGACTGGGACGACGATGCGCATCCGCGCGTGCCGCCCGCCGAGACCGTGTTCTACGAGATGCATGTCAAGGGCTTCACGCAGACGCTGGAGGGCGTGCCCGAGCACCTGCGCGGCACCTATGCCGGTCTGGGATCGGAAGCCGCCGTGGGCTACCTCAAGCAGCTCGGCGTGACCAGCATCGAGCTGCTGCCGGTGCAGGCCTTCGTGGACGACAAGCGGCTCGTGGACGCGGGCCTCGCCAACTACTGGGGCTACAACACGATCGCGTTCTTCGCGCCAGAGCCCCGCTACGCCGCGAACCGCGCCGACGGCGGCACGGACGAATTCAAGGCGATGGTCCGCGCGCTGCACGCCGCCGACATCGAGGTGATCCTGGACGTGGTCTACAACCACACGGCCGAAGGCAACCACCTGGGCCCCACGCTGAGCCTCAAGGGCATCGACAACGGCGCCTACTACCGTCTGTCGCCCGAGGACACGCGCTTCTACGTCGACTACACCGGCACCGGCAACACCGTGGACACCAGCAGCCCGGCCGCCCTGCGGCTGGTGATGGACAGCCTGCGCTACTGGGTCACCGAAATGCACGTCGACGGCTTCCGGTTCGACCTGGCCTGCTCGCTCGGCCGCGACGTCTCGGGGGCCTTCACGCACCGTGCCGCCTTCTTCGCGGCCGTGGCGCAGGACCCGGTGCTCTCTCGCGTCAAGCTGATCGCCGAGCCGTGGGACCTGGGGCCGGACGGCTACCAGGTGGGCGGCTTCCCCGACGGCTGGATGGAGTGGAACGGCCGCTACCGCGACGTGGTGCGCGACTACTGGCGCGGCACCGACGGCAGCCTGCCCGGCTTCGCGGCCTGCCTCTGCGGCAGCGCGGACCTGCTGGAACACCGCCGCCGCCCAGCGACCGACAGCGTGAACATCGTCACCGTGCACGACGGCTTCACCCTGGCCGACCTCGTGAGCTACAACGAAAAGCACAACGAGGCCAACCAGGAAGACAGCCGCGACGGCGAGAACCACAACCGCAGCTGGAACTGCGGCGCCGAAGGCGAGACCGACGATGCCGGCGTGCTGGAGCTGCGCGGCCGCCAGATGCGCAACTTCCTCGCCACGCTGTTCGTCTCGCACGGCACGCCGCTGCTGCTGGGCGGCGACGAGCATGCGCGCACCCAGAACGGCAACAACAACGGCTATTGCCAGGACAGCCCGCTCTCGTGGTACGACTGGGAGCATGCGGGCCGCAACGAGGCGCAGCGCCGCTTCACCGAGGCGCTGATCGCCCTGCGCGCGGAGCTGCCGGCGCTGCGCACCGCCACCGCGAGCAGCGGCCGCGCCGATTGCGTCGGCGTGCACTGGCACAGCGTCTGGGGACTGCCGATGACTCCCGAGGAATGGGACGACCCGCAATCGCGCTGCGTCGCCGCCCTCATGGAGACCGATGCCGGCCACGGTGCCGCCGTGGTGCTGTTCAACGCGAGCGGCGAGGACGCCACCTTCACGCTGCCCGAGGAAGACCAGCCCCGCACCTGGACCGTGCGCGTGGACACCCGCACGGCCGAAGTCCCTCCGCCGGACGCGCAGCCCGTGGAACCCGGCACGCAGTACGTGCTGCCCGCGCACTCGATGGCCATCCTCACCGCCACTTCCCACACCGCCCATCCATGACCTACCGGCACGACATGCCGATCGGCGCCCGCCTCCTGCCTGAAGGCGGCGTCCGGTTCACCCTCTGGGCACCGGCCGCCGAGCGGCTCGCCCTCCACTACCGGACCGGCCCCGGCACCGGGACCGCCCGGGCCGACGCCCGGCCCACGCGGGACGGTTACTGGGAGGTGGTCGTGCCGGAGGCGGACGCGGAAACGCTCTACCAGTGGCAGGCGGACGACGGCCCGCTGGTGCCCGACCCGGCCTCGCGCAGCAACCCGGACGGCCCGCACGGCCCGAGCCGGGTGACCGACCCGGAGGCTTTCGACTGGCAGGCGAAGGATTGGGCGGGGCGCCCCTGGAAGGATGTGGTGCTCTACGAACTGCATGTGGGCACCTTCACGCCCGAGGGCACTTTCGCGGCAGCGGCGGAGCGCCTGCAGTGGCTGGCGGACCAGGGCTTCACCGCGGTCGAGCTGATGCCGGTCGCCACCTTCGGCGGCCACCACGGCTGGGGCTACGACGGCGTGCTGCCGTTCGCGCCCCACCCCGCCTACGGCACGCCCGACGACATGAAACGGCTCATCGACCGGGCGCATGCGCTCGGGCTGATGGTGTTCCTCGACGTGGTCTACAACCACTTCGGTCCGGACGGCAACTACCTCGGCAGCTACGCGCCGGGCTTCTTCTCCGAGACGCACCACAGCCCGTGGGGCGCGGCCATCAACTTCGACGGCGACGGCAGCGGGCCGGTGCGCGAGTTCTTCATCCAGAACGCGGTCTACTGGGTGCAGGAATTCCGCATCGACGGGCTGCGGCTGGATGCCGTGCACGCCATCATCGACGACGGCACGCCC
The DNA here is from genome assembly GCF_031844105.1 of Acidovorax sp. PRC11. Taxonomy (NCBI): domain Bacteria; kingdom Pseudomonadati; phylum Pseudomonadota; class Betaproteobacteria; order Burkholderiales; family Comamonadaceae; genus Acidovorax; species Acidovorax sp. PRC11. The sequence goes on from NZ_JAUZUQ010000006.1 coordinate 69,724, forward strand.
CACGTGCTGGAAGACATCGCCTCGCGCGTGCGCGAGGCCGCCGCGGGCCGCCACGTACACCTGGTTCTGGAGAACGAGAAGAACGAGGGCGAGCGCCTGGCCCCGGGCCCGCAGGCAGCGCGCTACGACGCGCAGTGGAACGACGAATTCCACCACGTGCTGCACGTGAGCCTCACCGGTGAGCGCCAGGGCTACTACGCCGACTACGCCCACGCGCCGTTCGACGGCCTGGCCCACAGCCTCGCGGGCGGCTACGTGTTCGCCCATTCCGAGCGCGACGGCGAAGGCCACCGCACCGAGCGCACGCCGGCCGCCGCCCAGCCGCTGGCCACGATGGTCAACTTCTTCGGCAACCACGACCAGGTCGGCAACCGCGCCTTCGGCGAACGGCTCGGGCATCTGGTGCCGTCGCCCGCCGCCGGACTGGCGATGCTCGCCACGCTGCTCACGCCGGCGATACCGCTCGTCTTCATGGGCGACGAATTCGGGGCGGAGACGCCCTTCCTCTACTTCGCCGACTGGACGGGCGAGCTGCGCGAGGCCGTGCGCGCCGGCCGGCAGCGCGAATTCCGCCTGGAAGCCGGCTCCGGCCGGGAGCTGCCCGACCCCTGCGATGCCGCCACGTTCGAGCGCAGCCGCCTGGACTGGGCGCAGGCCGACTCCCCCGCGGGGCGCGAACGCCTGGCCCTGCTGCGAGCGGCGCTGGCCGCCCGGCGTGAATGGATCACCCCTCGCCTGGAGCGACTGCGCACGGGCGGGCACAGCGCCCGGCGCGTCGGTGCCACGGGACTGCAGGCCGGATGGGCCTATGACGATGGAGCACGGCTCGTGATGCAGATGAACCTGGGCAGTGAGGCCGTTACGGCGCCAGAGACCGATGATTCCGGCTCGGCCCCGGAAGGAATTGCGGTGTTCGATCACCGCTGGCAGGACGGCGGCGCCTGGGCGCCCTGGTCCGCCCGCTGGACCCTGTACGGAGTGACCGCATGAACGCCCCCCACGACACCATCGGCCAGGGCGACCTGCACCACCGCGCCGGCCTGGCCGGCATCGCGCTGAACTACGCCAGCTTCTGGGGCGAGAACCGCGACGTGCCGCCCGAAGTCCTGGAGCGCGCGCTCGCCGCCATGGGCCCGCACGCCGACGCCTCCGCCCTGCCGCCGCCCGTCCTCGTCGAGGAAGGACAACCGGCCACGGTGGACTGGACCGCTTCCGCCGCCTGGCGGCTCGTCACCAGCGAAGTCGAGGCCGAAACCACCGTGTGCGAAGGCCGGGGCCCGGTGGCCCGGCTGCCGGCCGACCTGCCGGCCGGCTACTACCGCCTCGTCGCGGCGGATGCGGACACGGGCACCACGGCGCTCGCCGGCACGGGCGCGGGTGCTGCTCCCGAGCGCTTCGTCATCGTCGCGCCCGCCCAGTGCTGGTCACCCGAGCCGCTGCGGCACGGCGAGCGCTGGTGGGGCCTGTGCGTGCAGCTGTATTCGCTGCGCTCCGAACGCAACTGGGGCATCGGCGATTTCACCGATCTGTCCGAACTCGTGGCCACCGCGGCCGCGCAGGGTGCCGCCTTCATCGGCCTGAGCCCGCTGCACGCCCTCCGCATGGACCGGGCCGACCTCGCCAGCCCCTACAGCCCCTCCAGCCGGCTCGCGCTCAATCCGCTGTTCATCGACGTGACGGCGATGCCCGAATTCCTGCGCAGCGCGCCCGCGCAGGCACTGTACGCGGACGGTGCCTTCCAGCAGCGCCTGGAGGCGCTGCGCGGCGCGGAGGCCGTGCAGTACGCCGACGTCGCCGCCGCCAAGGAGGAGATGCTCGCCCTGCTTTGGGAAGAATTCCGCCAGGGCGACTGGAAAACGCTCAGCCCGCGCGGCGTCGCCTTCCAGGCCTTCCTGCAGGAGCACGACGCCACCCTGGGCCAGCACGCACTGTACGAGGCGCTGCAGCGACACCTCTCGCGCGGAGCGCCCGACGTCTGGGGCTGGCCCGCCTGGCCCGAGGCCCTGCGCGACCCGCGGGGCGCGGAAGTGCAGGCCTTCGCCCACGACCATGCCGAAGCGGTGGCCTACCACATGTGGCTGCAGTGGACGGCCCGCACCCAACTGGACCAGGCCGGCGAGCGCGCACGTGCCCTCATGCCCGTGGGCCTCTACTGCGACCTGGCGGTGGGTGCGAGCGATGGCGGTTCGGAGACCTGGACGCTGCAGGACCTGTACGCGCGCGGCATGAACGTCGGCGCACCGCCCGATCCGCTCAACACCCAGGGCCAGGACTGGGGCCTGCCCCCGCTCAATCCCGTGGCCCTGTCCGCCGCCCGCTTCATGCCGATCCGCCGCCTGCTGCACGCCGTGATGCATCCCGCGGGCGCGCTGCGCATGGACCACGTGATGGCGCTCATGCGGCTCTTCTGGATCCACAACGGTGCCGGCACCTACGTGGCCTATCCGCTGGAAGCCCTGCTCGCGGTGCTTGCCATCGAAAGCCACCGCCACCGCTGCCTCGTGATCGGCGAAGACCTCGGCAACGTCGCGCCGCGGATGCGCGAGGCGATGGCACAGCGCGCCGTGCTGTCGTACCGCCCGCTGATCTTCGAACGCCTGGACGGCGGCGCCTTCCGCCCGCCCGCGCAATGGCCCGCCCAGGCCCTGGCCGTGGTGAGCACGCACGACCTGCCCACCCTGCGCGGCTACTGGAGCGGCGAGGACATCGAGGTGCAGAAGCGCCTCGGCTGGCTGCCGGATTCCGAAGCGCATGCGCGCAGCCTGATCGAACGGGCGCAGGACCGCGTGCGGCTGCTGATGGCGCTGCAGGAAGAAGGCCTGCTGCCCGAGGGCGCCACGGTCGATGCCCAGTCGGTGCCCGAGGCCACGCCGGAATTCATCGCCGCGGTGCACGGCTACCTTGCGCGCACGCCCTGCTGGCTCGCCGCCGTGCAGATCGAAGACGCCATCGGCCAGCTCGAACAGGTGAACGTGCCCGGCACCACCGAGGACATGCAGCCCAACTGGCGCCGGCGCCTGGCCGTGCCGCTGGACCGGCTCGCCACGCATCCCTGCTTCGCCGCCGTGGCCGCGGCCATGCGCGCGCAGCGCGGCCGTCCCGCCTTCCAGGCCGAGGCCGAGGCGCTGCCCGCGCTCGACACCGCCGACGTGCCGCTCGCCACCTACCGCGTGCAGTTCCACAAGGACAACACCTTCGAGGCGATGACCCGCGCCGTGCCCTACCTGCACGCCCTGGGCATCAGCCACCTCTACAGCTCGCCCTACCTCAAGGCCGCGCCGGGCAGCACGCACGGCTACAACGTCGTCGATCCCACCCGGCTCAACCCCGAGATCGGCGACGAAGCGAGCCATGCCGCCCTGTGCGATGCGCTGAAGGAGCGCGGTCTCGGCCAGTTGCTGGACATCGTTCCCAACCACATGGGCGTGCTGGACGCACCCAACCCCTGGTGGGACGACGTGATGGAGCATGGACGCGCCTCCGCCTATGCGGGCTTCTTCGACATCGAATGGGAACCCGCCACCGCCAACCTCCAGGGCCGGGTGCTGCTGCCCATGCTGGGCGGCCAGTACGGCCAGGTGCTGGAGGCGGGCGAGTTGCGCCTGGATTTCGATGCCGAGGCCGGCAAGTTCTTCGTCCGCTACTGGGACCACCGCCTGCCCGTCGATCCGCGGCACTATGCGCGCATCTTCGGGGCCGTGCCGGCACCCGCCACCGGCGCCGAGTCGGACGGCGACAGCGCGCTGCAGGTGCAGTCGCTGGTCGACGCCTTCGGGCGCCTGCCCGACCGCGACACTCCCGACGACGCCGAGCGTGCGATGCGCATGCGCGACGCCCCGCTGCACCAGCGCCGGCTGGCGGAACTCGCCGCGGCCCATGCCTGGGTGCGCCAGTGGATCGACGCCTGCCTGCAGCACTGGAACGGCCGCAAGGAAGAGCCCGCGAGCCTGGATGCGCTCGACGCGCTGCTGCGCGACCAGCCCTACCGCCTCGCCGATTGGCGGGTGGCCGGCGACGACATCAACTACCGCCGGTTCTTCGACGTGAACTCGCTCGCGGCACTGCGCATGGAGGAGCCCAGCGTGTTCGAGGCCGCGCATGCCTGCATCTTCCGCTGGCTGGCGGAAGGCCGCATCACCGGCCTGCGCATCGACCACCCGGACGGCCTCGCGCATCCCGCGCAGTACTTCGACCGTCTGCAGCGCCGCTACGCCGCGCTCGCCCGCGCTGCCGGCCGCGAGCCGACTGCCCTCTACCTGGTGGTGGAGAAGATCCTCGCCGACCATGAACCGCTGCCCGCCGAATGGCCGGTGCACGGCGCGACGGGCTACCGCTTCAGCAGCCTGGTGAACGGCCTGTTCGTGGATGCCGCGTCGCAATCGGCCTTCGACGATGCCTACACCAGCTTCACCGGCGACACCAAGGACTTCGAGGAAGCCGTCTACGAGTGCAAGAAGCACATCATCGGGACCTCCCTCTACAGCGACCTGGGCTGGCTGGCGGACACGCTCTACCGCATCGCCCAGGCCGACCGGCGGACCTTCGACTTCACGCGCAACCAGCTGCGCAACGCACTCACGGAAGTGGCGGCGGTGTTCCCGGTCTACCGCACCTACCTCGTGCCGGACGGCACGCCCGCGAGCGATGCGGACCGGCGCCACGTGCAATGGGCCGTCGCGGCCGCCCGGCGCCGCATGGGCACCAGCGAAGGCGGCGTGCTCGCCTTCCTGCAGGGCGTGCTGCTCGGCGACGAGGGCCTAGTGCCCGAGCTGCGCGCCCGCTTCCTGCGGCGCTGGCAGCAGTTCACCTCGCCCGTCATGGCCAAGTCGCTGGAGGACACCGTCTTCTACCGCTACGTGCGCCTGGTCTCGCTGAACGACGTGGGCTCCGAGCCTCGCCGCTTCGGCCTCACCGCTTCCGCGTTCCACCAGGCCAACCTGCAGCGGGCGCGTTACCGTCCGCACAACCTGCTCGCCACCTCCACGCACGACAGCAAGCGCTCGGAAGACCTGCGCGCGCGCCTCAACGTGCTCTCGGAAATCCCGGCGCTGTGGGAAGACACCGCCCTGCAATTGCGGGAGCTCGGCGAGCGCTTCGCCTCCGAAGTGGACGGCGACACGGCACCGCGCGCGCACGACCTGTGGGCGCTCTACCAGGCGCTCGTCGGCATCTGGCCCACGCACGAAACCCAGCCCTCCGAACGCCAGGAGCTGCGCGAACGCATCCAGCAGTACATGGTCAAGGCCATGCGCGAGGCCAAGCAGCAGACCAACTGGCTCTTCCCCAACGAGGTCTACGAGAACGCGGTCGCGCGCTACATCGACGGCGCGCTGTCCACCGAACGGTTCGTGCGCGAGCTGGAGCGCTTCGTGCAATCCATCGCGCCCTACGGCTACCGCAACAGCCTCTGCCAGCTCGCGCTGAAGCTCACCGTGCCCGGAGTGCCCGACATCTACCAGGGCTGCGAGCAGTGGAACTTCAGTCTCGTGGACCCGGACAACCGCCGCCCCGTGGACTTCCCCGCGCTCGCGCAGGCGCTGGAAGGCCTGCAGACGCTCTACCAGAACGGCCATCCGTCGCAGGCGGACTGGCAGCGCCTGCTGGGCCCGGTGCCGTCGCCGGACGCGAAGCAGCTCGTCACCTGGCGCCTGCTGCGGTTGCGGCAGGCCCTGCCGGACCTGTTCTTCCAGTCGACCTACCTGCCGCTCGCACTGGAAGGCCCGAGCGCGGAGCATGCCTTCGCCTTCGCGCGCATCCGCGACGGCCGCGCCATCGTCGTGGTGTGCTCGCGGCTGCCCTACGGCCTCGCCGCCGTGGGCTGGCGCGGCACCCGGCTGGCGCTGGCCTCCGCCCATCCCCAGCTCGCGAAGACCGCGCAGTGGGAAGACTGGATGACCGGCCGCCGCCTGGGTGCGGACACCGGCGAGGGCTGGGATCTCGACGACGTGCTCAGCGAAGTGCTGCCGGACCGCCCCACGCTGCCGTTCGCGGTGCTGGTGGGCGCAGAATCCGCGGCATGAAGGTTCTTTTCGCCACTTCCGAATGCGCCCCGCTGGTCAAGACCGGGGGCCTGGGCGACGTCAGCGCGGCGCTGCCGCCCGCCATCGCCGCGCTGGGCCACGAGGTCATGCTGCTCATGCCCGCCTATGCCGACATGCCGCTGCAGGGCCGCATCACCGGCTGGTTCCCCGTGCCGGCCGAGGGCCCCTGGCCCGCCGCGCAACTGCTGCGCGTGGACCGCGGCGAGGGCGTGCCCCTGCTCCTGCTGGCCTGCCCGCAGCTCTACGCCCGCTCCGGCCCGCCGTATGCGGACGCAGCCGGCGTGGAACATCCCGACAACGCCCTGCGCTTCGGCCTGCTGAGCCGCGTCGCCGCGCTCATCGGCACGCCCCGGTCCCCCTGCGGATGGACGGCGGACATCGTGCATGCGAACGACTGGCCCACGGCACTCGCGCCGCTCTATCTGCGGCAATGGCGCGATGCCGCCGGCGCGGCGGACCGAAGCCGCATCGCCGCCAGCATGGTCACCGTCCACAACCTCGCCTTCCAGGGCGTCGTGCCGATGGACTGGGCCAGCCGCCTCGGCATCGGCGGCGCCTATCTGGGTGTGCATGACGGCGCCGAATTCTGGGGCAAGCTCTCCATGATGAAGGCCGGGCTGCAGTTCGCCGATGCGATCACCACCGTCAGCCCGACCTACGCCCGCGAGATCCAGACCCCCGAACTGGGCTTCGGGCTCGACGGCGTGCTGCGCACCCGTGCCGATCGCCTGCAGGGCATCCTGAACGGCATCGATACGGACATCTGGAACCCGCTGCGCGATCCGCTGATCGAGGCCCCCTTCTCCGCCGACCGGCTGGCCGGCAAGGCGGCCTGCAAGGCGGCCCTGCGCCGCACGCTCGGACTGGCCGAGGACGACAAGCGCATGCTGTTCGGCCTGGTGGGCCGCTTCACGGAGCAGAAAGGCATCGACTGGGTCATCGCCGGGGCGGAGCGCCTGGTGTGTCAGGGCGGGCAGCTCGCGATCCTCGGCAGCGGCGACCGGGCCCTGGAGACCGCGCTGCGTGCGCTCGCGCAGAAGCATCCCCAGCACGTGCGCGTGACGGTCGGATTCGACGAAGCGCTGGCCCACCAGATCGAAGCGGGCAGCGACAGCTTCCTCATGCCCTCGCGCTTCGAGCCCTGCGGCCTCAACCAGATGTACAGCCAGGCCTACGGCACACCGCCCGTGGTCACACCCACCGGCGGGCTCGCGGATTCGGTCACCGACGCCGCGGCGCCGGGCGGCGGAGGCACCGGGTTCGTGATGCAGGGCGGCAGCCAGGCGGCTTTCGACGAGGCGGTGGCCCGCGCACTGGCCTGCTGGAAGGATACGCCGGACACCTGGCGCCGCCTGCAGCGCAACGGCATGCAGCGCGATTTCGGCTGGCCGGCGTCCGCGCGCGCCTATGTGCGGGCGTACACCGGAATCCTGCCCGGGGCGGATGCGGACCCGCAAGGGGCTCCTGCGTTGTCCTACAAAGCCGGTACTGCCGCGGCGGAATACTGAGCCCCACGCCATCCCGCCCCGGGCTGGCGGCCCCGCGTGATTGAGGAGCCCGACATGATCCGCAAACCATGGCCTTTCCTGTCGTCGTACCAGGAGCGTACCGCCACCGGCGACTCCACCGTGCCCGCCGTCTCCGTGCAGGACGACATCGCGGCCGATGCCCCGGCACGGTCGGCGGTGCGCCCGCGCATCCGCGCCGCGCACCTCGTCATGGTGAACACGCAGGCCTCCCTGGGCGCATCGGCCCAGGCGTCGCACTGCCCGGGCTGACGGCCTCGCCCTGCGCAGAGCCCGCCGTGCCGCGGACGGCCCCGCGCCTGGCAGGATGCCGTGCGCGCCCCGCGGGCTTCAACCGCGGCCTACGAACGGCATCTTGGTGGCCATCACCGTGTGGAACAGCACATTGGCCTCCAGCGGAAGATCCGCCATGTAGAGCACCGATTTCGCCACGATGCCCACGTCCATCAGCGGCTCGGCGGCGATCGCACCGTGGGCCTGCTGCACGCCCTGGGTCATGCGCTGCGCCAGCTCGGTGCCCGCATTGCCGACGTCGATCTGGCCCACGGCGATGTCGTACTTGCGGCCATCCAGCGAGGCCGTCTTGGTGAGCCCCATCACCGCGTGCTTGGTGGCCGTGTAAGCGATCGAGTTCGGGCGCGGCGCATGGGCCGAGATCGACCCGTTGTTGATGATGCGCCCGCCCCGCGGGCTCTGCGACTTCATCACCCGGAACGCCTGCCGCAGGCAATAGAACATGCCGTTCAGGTTAATGTCCACCACCCGCCGCCATTCCTCCAGCGGCAGATCCTCCAGCGGCACCGCCGGCGCGCCCGTGCCGGCGTTGTTGAACAGCAGGTCCACCCGCCCGAAGCGTTCCACCGCGGTGTCGAACAGGTGCTCCACCGCCTGCGGGTCGGCCACGTCGGTGGGCACCGCGAGCGCCCGCTGACCCGCCCCGCTCTCCTGCGCCACTGCCTCCAGCAGCGCTGCGCGTCGCCCGGCGAGCACCACCGACCAGCCCGCGCCCAGCAGCGCCAGCGCCGCCGCGCGGCCGATACCCGAGCCCGCGCCCGTGACCACCGCGATGCGCGGTGCGTTCGTCGAATCCATCGTCATCATTGCGTTTCCGTCATCGGCGGGACTTGCCGCCCCGGTTCGCCGCACCCGCGCGGCGCCCGGAGCCCTTGGCGGGGGCCTTGCGGGGCAACGCGGGGACCACGTCCTGCGAACGGGTCGGCTGCTGCTTCTGCGACGCCTTGCCGCGCGCCTTGCGCCCGCGGGACTCCGGCGACGCACCATCCGCGGCAGTGTTGCCGTCGCCGGCCTCGCGCCCGCCGCGGCTGCGCCCGCTGCGTGCCGCGGCCTGCAGTTCGTCGCCTTCGCGCACCAGGCGGAAGTCGATCCGGCGGCCGTCCAGGTCCACGCGGCTCACCTGTACCCGCACCCGCGTGCCGATCGCATAGCGGATGCCGGTGCGCTCGCCGCGCAGCTCCTGGCGCGCCTCGTCGAACTTGAAGTACTCGCCCCCGAGTTCGGTGATGTGCACCAGGCCTTCGACGTACATCGCGTCCAGCGTCACGAAGATGCCGAAGCTGGTCGCCGCCGTGACCAGGCCGCTGAATTCCTCGCCCAGGTGCTCACGCATGTACTTGCACTTGAGCCAGGCTTCCACGTCACGGCTCGCCTCGTCCGCGCGGCGCTCGTTGGCGCTGCAGTGCAGGCCGGCGGCCTCCCAGGCCTGCACCTCGCGGGCCGCCGAGGCAGACAGCGGCTTGCGCGGCTGCTGGGTGGGCGCCGGCACGCGCGCGGCCAGGCGCTTTGCGAGCTTGGCATGGGCCTCGCCCGGTATGGGGAGGGCCGGCAGGCGGTATTTGGTCTGGCCCAGGATCGCCTTGATGACGCGGTGCACCAGCAGATCGGGATAGCGCCGGATCGGGCTGGTGAAGTGCGTGTAGGCCTCGTACGCCAGACCGAAGTGGCCGCTGTTGGTCGGCGTGTAGATGGCCTGCTGCATCGAGCGCAGCAGCATCGTGTGGATCTGCTGCGCGTCCGGCCGCTCCTTCGTCGCCTCCGCGATGGCCTGGAAGTCGCCGGGCTTCGGATCGTCGCCGATCGTCATGCCGACACCCATGGCCTTCAGGTAGTTGCGCAGGATCTCCTGCTTCTCCGGCGTGGGTCCCTCGTGCACCCGGAACAGCCCCGGCTGCCCGCCCTGCGCGATGAAGTCGGCGCTGCACACGTTGGCCGCGAGCATCGCCTCCTCGATCAGCCGGTGGGCATCGTTGCGCGTGCGCGGCACGATCTTCTCGATGCGGCCGTTGTCGTCGCAGACGATCTGCGTCTCGGTGGTCTCGAAATCCACCGCGCCGCGCTCGTGCCGCGACGACAGCAGCGCGCGGTACACGTCGTGCAGGTTCAGCAGGTCCTGCACGCGGGCGCGGCGCTTCGTCGCCTCGGGGCCGCGCGTGTTCGCGAGGATCGCCGCCACTTCCGTATAGGTGAAGCGCGCGTGGCTGAACATCACCGCCGGGTAGAACTGGTAGGCATGCACATCGCCCTTGGCGGTGACGAGCATGTCGCAGACCATGCACAGGCGCTCCACCTCGGGGTTGAGCGAGCACAGGCCGTTGGAGAGCTTCTCCGGCAGCATCGGGATCACGCGGCGCGGGAAATACACGCTGGTGGCGCGGTCGTACGCGTCCACGTCGATCGCGCTGCCCGTCTCCACGTAGTGGCTCACGTCGGCGATGGCGACCAGCAGGCGCCAGCCCTTGGCGCGGCCGACCTTGGCGGGTTCGCAATAGACGGCATCGTCGAAATCGCGCGCATCCTCGCCGTCGATGGTGACGAGCGGCACGTCCGTCAGGTCGACGCGCTGGCGCTTGTCCTGGGCGCGCACCTTGTCCGGCAGCGCCTTGGCCTGGGCCAGCGCCTCCTGCGAGAACTCGTGCGGCACGCCGTACTTGCGCACGGCGATCTCGATCTCCATGCCGGGATCGTCCACCTCGCCGAGCACTTCCTTCACGCGGCCCACCGGCTGGCCGAACAGGGCCGGCGGCTCGGTCAGCTCCACCACGACCACCTGCCCCACCTTCGCCGCGCCCGTGGCGCCCTTGGGAATCAGCACGTCCTGGCCGTAGCGCTTGTCTTCCGGCGCGACCAGCCAGACGCCGCTTTCCTGCAGCAGCCGGCCGATGATCGGGTGCTGGGGGCGTTCGATGATCTCGACGATGCGGCCCTCGGGCCGGCCTCGCCGGTCGTGGCGGGCGATGCGCACGCGCACGCGGTCCTTGTGCAGCACCGCGCGCATCTCGTTCGCGGGAATGTAGATGTCGGCGTCGCCGTCATCGCGCTGCACGAATCCATGACCGTCGCGGTGGCCCTGCACGCTGCCTTCGATTTCGTCATCGGCCTGCGCGACGTTTGCTTCGGTCTTCGTTTTTTTGATATACAATCTGAGTCTTTCCTGAAATGCCCAGGTGGCGGAATTGGTAGACGCACTAGTTTCAGGTACTAGCGAGTAACATCGTGGAGGTTCGAGTCCTCTCCTGGGCACCAAGTTTAACGAGAACCAGACCGGTTTTCGGCAATCCGGCCGCTTCGTTTTCGAAGCGGCTTTTTTGTTTCCGCACCCGGCTGCTCAGGGCGGCCGAAGGCCCTCTGCACTGGCTACGCAGTTTTTTTCGAAAAATTTGCGGATCCGGCCGAAGTGCCCGAAATCCTCGCTATAATTCGAGGATTCCTGAGATGCCCAGGTGGCGGAATTGGTAGACGCACTAGTTTCAGGTACTAGCGAGTAACATCGTGGAGGTTCGAGTCCTCTCCTGGGCACCAAAATTTGAAAAAGCCGCTGTTTCGACAGCGGCTTTTTTTTTCGCCCGTTCGGGCGGTCCGCAGGCACGGCACAGCCCAGTGCATGCACGCTGCATGCGCAGCGGCCCGGGAGGGGGGCAGCCCGCGTGGGGCCTGCGATCTCCGGCGTCACGCCCCACCCCCTGCCCGCCCTCTCGATCAACGCTGCCCGGTGCATCCGTCCACCGGACAGCCCGCCACCCCGCCGCGCTACCGCTCGGCAGAAATGACAAGAGCCGCAGGGCGGACCGTGCGGCTCTTGGAATGTCCCGCCACCCAGGGCGCGGGCCATGGCGAGGGCTGGGCGACGCCGCAGCCCTCCGGATCGACCCTCAACCCTTCAGCAATGCCTTGAGCGCCTGCTGCAGGCGGCGGGCGTTGCCCGGCTCGCTCGGGCTGGCCAGCACGCGCGCGGTGTCCTGGGCCCAGGTCTGGGCGGGCTGGGGATCGTTGCGGCGCGTGAGCAGCTGCAACTGCAGCGCACGGCGCGCGGACAATTGCTCGGCCGGCGTCGGCACCTCGGCCGCCATCTCCAGGCGCAGCAGCGCTTCGGAGGCGTCGCCCGACGGGCCGGCCGACACGGCCTGCGCCCACGAGGAACGCACACCCGCCGGCACCCGCGAACCCAGCTCCTGTGCCGACGGCAGCTGCGCGGCATCGCGCTTCTCCCACGCCGCGAGCAGCTGGGTCAGCGCTTCGCCGTGCGCCTGGGCCGCCAGGCGCCGCAGCGCGGCCTGGGCATGCTCCTGCGCTTCGCGCTGCGCGCGGAACGCCGCATCGCCGAGGCGCGGGCCGCGGGGCTGCATGTCCCGATCACCGAAGCGGTCGCCGAAACGTCCGCCGCGGTCGCCGCCGTCGCGTCCGTCCCGGGCATCGCGGCCCGGACGGCCATCCCTGCGGTCGCGCTCGCCCGGACGTCCCGGGCGGCCAGCGGCTGCGGGCACGTCACGCTTGGCGCCGGGCCGGTCGTCGCCGCGCACGGCCACCACGGGACGCGCGGGCTTGGGAGCCGGCGCGGCCGGTGCCGGAGCGGCGTCGGCGTCGGCCTGCGGCGCTTCGCCGCCTTCGGCAGCCGCATCGGCCGGAGCCGTTGGCGCGGCCGCATCGCGCGCAGCCGGAGCGGCGGCATCGGCACCGCTGCCGGCACGCGCCGCGGCGGCGCTTTCCTGCTGTGCCTGCGCCTGGCCGCGCACGGCAGCCTCCAGGGCCGCGAGCGCTGCCCGGATCTGCTGCACGTCGCCGGACGCATTGGCCTGTTCGACGGCCTTGGAAGCTTCCAGCACGGCACGGTCGTGCGCACTGGCCTCTCCCGCCGTCTTGTGGCGGTCGGCCGATTTGCGGTTGAAGGCTTCGTCGATCGGCTTGCGGAAGGCATCCCAGAGCTTCTGCTCGTGCTTGCGGTCGAGCGGCACGGACTGGGCCTCGGCCTGCCAGCGCTGCTGCAGGCCCTTCACCGCGTCGATGCGCAGCACGGGCGCGGCGCCGAGCGCGGTCGCCTCTTCGATCATCGCGTGGCGGCGCGCCAGGCTTTCCTTCTGAGCGGTTTCCAGCGGAGCGGCCGCGGCGGAGAAGGCCTGCTTCCACTGCGGCTGCAGCTCGGCATACACCTTCTCGTTCACGTGGCCGCCTTCGCGCCAGCGGTCGGAGAACTGGTGCAGCGCGCGGTTCACCTGCTTCCAGTCGCGCTCTGCACCGCCTTCGGCCTGCGCGGCCGTCCAGGCCTGCAGTTCCTGGATGAGGGCGAGCCGCTGGCCCTTGTGCTCGGCCGCGTCGGCGCGCACCTTCTCGAGCCAGGCCTCGACCACCTTGTGCGCGGCGTTGCAGGCTTCGTCGAATTTCTTCCAGAGCGCATGGTTGGCCTGGCCGCCCTGGTCGGTCTGCTTCCACTGTTCACGCAGCTGGCGCAGGCTCTCCTGGATCTTGCGGCCGCCCAGGGCCTGGCCCTCGGGGCGCTTGAGCAGCCCTTCGGCCTTGGCCACGAGTTCCTCGCGCACCTGGTCGGCGCTCCAGCGCTGCCAGCCCTGCAGTTCGCCCGCCGCGATCAGCGCGGTGTGCACGTCGTGTTCCAGCGCGCCGTCGATGTGGCGGCCGTGCTGCTTGAGCACCGTGCGCAGCGCGGTGGCGGCGCCCGCGGACGCCTTGCCGTGGCCCTGCGCCGTTTCTTCCTGCAGCTTCGCGAGCGCGGCACGCACGGCCTGTTCGGCCTTCTCGCGGACGGCGGGATCGGTCTTCACGGCCGGGCGCGCGGCAGGCGCGGGCGCGGCACCGGCGGCCGCACTGTCGACCATCGGTTCTCCGCCACGCGCGACGCGCAGCTCTTCCGCCCATACGGGCACGGGCGGCAGCGGCGCCTCGGGGTTCTCGGCCGCGGCGGCGGCCTGCGCGATGGCGGGCTGGAAGGCGCCCCACACCACCAGCAGCTGGGTGCGCGAGGCTTCGAGCTGGGGCGGGAAGCGGGCCTCGACGCTCGGCCAGGCGGGATCGCCCGACAGCTCGTCGGCCTGCTGCTGCCAGCGCTCCACGTCGGCACGCAGCGCTTCCAGCGCGGCCTGCGCGTCGCGCCAGGGCTTGGTGGAGAGCACGTCGATGCGCTGGGCGAGCAGCACGGCCGCCTCGCGCTGGACCTGCACGCGGTGCTGCAGGTCCTCGATGACCTTCATGCGCTCGGCCAGGCGGGCCTTCAGCGATGCCAGCGGCTCGCGCGAGAGCGGCGCGCCGGCCTTGGCGGCGTCGCGCTGCCAGGCGAGCGCGTCGGCGATGTGGAAACGAGAGGCGTCGAGCAGCGCGGTCGCCTTGTCGGCCCATTCGGCGGCGATCGCTTCCTGGCCCTTGGCGCGGCGGATCTCGTCGAGGCGCTCGCGCACGGCGCGCGCGGCGCCCTTGTCGCGGCCGCTCAGCTCCTTGAACACTTCCTGCAACTGCTCGGGGGTTGGCTGGGTGGCCAGCCAGTCGCGGATGCGCGAGGCGCGTTCGCCCGACGTGGCGGCGGAAAAGGCCCCGCCCGTCAACGCGTCCAGCGGGTGCGGCTCGGAAGCTTTGGCCGGGGCCGGGGTCACTTCAGGGGCGTCAGACATTTTGTTGCGAGAAGAAAAAGGAAACATGGTTCTGGTCAGGAGGGGCAGGTGCCGGCGGCACCAGCGCCCGCACGCCGGACCATGGCCCGGCGAATCGTCGAAGTCGCTATTTTGGCCCGGTTTTGACTACCGGCCCGTCGAGACGGTCAGCGCGGCCGGGAAACTCCGTCCGCAAGGCTTCCCATATGGGGCGCGAAACGCACGCTGCAACCGCTTCGGAGCGACCGGCGACGGCGGCACCGGGACGTCCGTCCATGCAGCATACGACAGTCCCGCGCCGCCCGGGTTCCGTTGCGCGCCCTGCCCCCGTCCGTGCTTCGAAAACTCAGCGCGCCTCCAGCGAGAGCTCGGCCCGCGGCGCCGCGCGGGCCGGCGCTGCGTCGTCCACGCGCGGCGCGGCCACGAACAGCCGCTCCAAAGGGATGCCGTCCTGCGCGAGCCGGTCGCGCACGGCCACGGCGCGCGCCTGGGCCAGCTCCCGCAACGCTCCGGCCGGCATGCGGATCTGTGCGAGCAGCAGCGCCTCCATCTCGGCGGGCGGAATGTCGCGGGCGAGTCCCAGGAGGTTGCGGGGCTTGGGAAAATCGGCGCGCCGGTAGAGCTCGCGCAGACCGTCGGCCTGCGCTGCGGGCCGCGTTCCCGCTCCGGGAGCGGCATCCCGCGCGGTGTCCGCGGCCGCCTGCGCGGCGGCTCCGCCGGCAGCCCGGCCGGCGGAGCGCCGCTGCAGCACCTGCTGTCCCTGGGCGCGCAGGCGCTCGCGCTTCCAGCCCTCCTCTTCACCGTCGGCCGATGCGTGGCCGGTCACGGTCAGGCGGAGCGCAGGCCGGTCGCGCAGGGAGCGCGCGACCTTCTCCAGCCCTTCCAGGGCGGCGGCATCCAGTTCGGCGCTGCCGGGCGCGAATACCACCGCGCCCTGCTCCGCCGATCCGCCACCGAAGGCGTTCGCCAGCAGCGTGAAGGGTGAGGTCACGGCCTTCAGTACCAGGCTGCCCACCGCCCGCAGGATGACCGGCCCCAGACTGAACTGCGGGTCGTTGAGCGATCCGCTGATGGGCAGGTCGAGATCGATCACGCCGTTGCGATCGGCGAGCAGCGCGGCCGCGAGCCGCACCGGCAGGCTGGCGGGCGCGCCCTCCACCGGTTCGCCGAACACGAGCTGCTGCAGCACGAGCCGATTGCCGGCCGTGAGCTGGCCGTCGGGCAGCACGGTGTAGCGCACGTCCATGCCCAGCTTGCCGCGTTCGATGCCGTGCCCGACGTATTTGACGGCATAGGGCGAGAGCGGCGGCAGGTCCAGATCGCGCACCCGGCCCTGGATGTCGAGCGCGATCGGCTTCGCCAGCGGATTGAGCCGCCCGGAGACCTGCAGCGACGCGGAACCCTGCACCCGGCCGGCCAGTTCCAGTTCCGCCATGTCCGGCGCCGCGCCATCCGCCGGGGGCTCGGACGAGAAGGCGCCCAGCCGGCCGGCCAATTCGCTGAGATCGGCGGAATAGTTGGGCTCGATGAAATAGTCGGTGAAACGCACGGAACCGGCGGACAGCACGACCGGGCCGAAACGCAGCACGGGTTTCGGCCCGGCGGCAGGTGCTGTGGCCGGCTCCGTGCCGGCCGCGGCCGCGGATTCCACCGGCGCACCGGCCGCGCGCGCCCGTCCCGCAGCCTGGGCGCGGGCGGCGGCCTGCGCGGTGCCGGCGGTCGCCGCCGGATCGCGCGTGAGGTCCTGCAGGTTGAGCCGCCCGTTCTTCTGCAGCACGATGCGCGCGAAGAACTCCCGCAGCGCCGTCTCGCGCACGTCCAGGCGCACGGGGCTGCCCGGCGCCATGCGCCAGTCCAGGCCCTGCAGGGCCAGATTGCGCCAGCGCAGCAGGTCCTCGCCGCGCTCGGCGGCAGCGGCCGGCAGGCCCTCGGCGGCCGGCGGTATCGCGCGCACGCGCACCTCGTCGAGGGCCGCATTGCCCCGCGCCGATGCCACCGCGCCCGACGCGCCCGACGCATAGCGCACCTCGCCGTCGAACCCCGCTTCGGCACGCGCGACATGCACGTTCAGCCAGGGGGCGACATACGGCTCCAGCACATGCAGCGGCAGGCGCCGCGCCTGCAGTCGCCCCTGCACGCCCACGGGCGCCAGGGACAGGCTGCCTTCGTAGGACAGCCGGCCCGGGGCGCGCCGCCCGGCCTCCCAATCCGCGGACAGCGACAACTGCACGGGTGCCGCGCCAGTGGCGCTTGCCGCGGGCGGGCCGGCGGGCCAGGCCAGGCCCCGGGCCCGCAGTGCGATGGCCGACCATTGCAACTGCACGGGCGCCGTCGCCGACGGCACCGCATCGCGCAACGCCACGGTCCCGTCCGCCACGGCCGCGTCGTCCACGCGCACCGACCAGGGCGCCGCCGCTGCGCCGGGCACCGCGGCCGTGCGGGAGGTCTCCGCCGTGCCGGCGGCAGGGGCGGGCCCGCCAGGGGCACGCACCGCCCAGCCGTCGAACATCCACCGGCCCGACGCATCGCGTTCCACGCGCACCTTCGGCGCCGTGGCCAGGAAGCGCCCCACGGATGCGGTCCGGGCGGTGAGGTGCACCACGGCATCCTCCACCTCCAGCCGGTCCGCCTGCGCCCAGACGCCCGGCGCGCCGCCCGGTCCTTCCTTCGCCGCCTCATCCGAGGGAGCGCCCGGCGTGCCGTTGGCCGCCACTGCCGAAGGAAGGCCACAGCGGCCCCCGTCCCCGCACGACAACACCATCCTGTCGACCGAGAGCCGCGCGAGCCGGGCCACCACGGCGCCGGTCGCATGGTTCCAGGCGATGCCGGCGTCGGCATCGGCCGCGCCCCGCAATTGCGGGGCGAACGCGGCAGCCAGGTAGCCGTCGAACGCCGCCAGCGGCAACCCGCGCAGCGAGGCGGCCACCTGCCCCCGGTCCGGCCAGGCCGTGCCCTCGATGCCCAGCGTGGCCGGGACCGCCTTGCGGGCATCCGATGGGGTTGCAGGGGATGCCAGCCGGGCCCGCGCGGCGAACGGCAGGCCGCCCTTCCAGGGCCAGGCCAGGGAGGAGGCCCTGGCGCTCACCGCTTCCAGCGCCAGCGCGACGGGGCGCCCGGTGCTGTCGTCGCGCCAGGCCACGCTTCCGCCCTGTACCGCGGCACGGTCGACCACCACCTGCCATGCCGGGGCCGCCGTCTTCTCGGGCATGGTGGCCGCGCCATGGCCGCGGCGCGCCGCCCCGGCCCAGTCGAGTCGGCCGCCTGCATCGCGGTGCAGCGCGATGCGGGGGGACGTCCATTGCACCGAGGCCAGGTGCGCCCGGCGCTGCAGCGGCTCGATCGACAGGGCCTGCACTTCGAGCGACTCGAATGCCAGGGGGGCCGCGCCTGCCGGCCCTTCGAGCCGCGCCCCCGACACGCGGGCGCGGCCGCTGACGGCCAGCCGCGGCACCTCACCCTGCCCGAAATCCAGCGCCAGGTCGGCGTCGAGCTGGCCCGCGAGCGGTCGCATCGGAGCGCCGTCCGGCCAGTAGGCCTGCAGCGGCGACAGGTCCAGGCCCTGCACCTTCAGCCGTGCCCGCGCCTGCCGGTCTTCGGCGAACGGCGTGGCTTCGGCACGGGATTCGAAGCGGCTGCCATCCAGCGTGAAGGCGAGTTGCGGCGTGACGGTGGCCTGCCGGTCGGCGGGCAGATTGCTCAGAAACGGCAGGCCGACGTCGAGCCCGCGCAGCGCATGCGACTGCCCCGTGCCGCGGTCGGCGAAATCGATCGAACCGTCGCGCAGCCGCAGGTTGTAGAGGGCGAAACGGGCGCCGCTCCCGCCTTCCCGCGCGCCCGCCTTCTCGGAGGCCGCAGCCCATCGCCGCAGCAGGTCGTCGACGTCGAAACGGCCGTCCTTCTCCCGCACCAGCCGCAGCTGCGGTGCATCCACCTCCACCGCGTCCAGCACCGGCCCCAGGCGCACCAGGGACTGCAGCTCCATATCTATATAGATACGCCGAATCTCCACCTGGGGAGGCGCGCCTGGCGAAGCCGCGGCCAGGGATACGTCGTGCAGGAGGAGCTCCAGCGTCCAGGGCCTGAATTCCACTTTGCCGACCGTGGCGGTGCGGCCCCAGGTGTGCATGGCCCAGCGCTCGATGCCCATGCGCACGAGCGTCGGCACGGCGAGCCACGCCAGCGCCCACACGGCCAGCACCACGGCCAGGCCGGCGCCCGGCCAGCGCAGTGCCGCCACTGCTGCGGAGCGGCCGCGTGGCGGGCCTTCCGGCTTCTTCATCCCGTTGCGCTTGCGCGATCTCCAGTGCATGCCCGGATTGCAGCAGATGCAGGGCCTGTAAAGATGTAACGGAGCGCAAAAAAGAAAGCCCGGCAGGGCCAGGAAGGCTCTGCCGGGCTTGACGGCTGACGCAACGGTCCTTTGCCATCGTTTTTGCACCATGGAGGTTGAAGGTCCATGGGGCAGGAGGCAAGGTATTGCCTCCAAGGGTTTGCCGTGGAAGTTTCTTCCTGCCCTGCCGGGGCACTGCATGCCCATGGCCGGTGGTTTCCGCTTCGTCCGGCGATGCCTGATCGATGTCAGACGCCTCCAATTTAACGAATCCCGGGCGCCACGCCAAGCGAATTTTGCAATGGTCTTGCCGGCCGCGATTGCGCCAGACTTTCGCGGCGTGACCAGCGTCATTACGGCGTCACAGTCAAGGTGTTACAAGGTTCGTAAAAACCCCCAAAACTGTGTTTGCATCCATATTTTTTAGAATAAATTGATCTAACGAATAGCCTCCTTAGTGTTGACCTGGCATTTGGCGGCCTCCTAGAATCCGCCAGCTTCAAAACCCGAGGCTGAACACGCTCACCATCGCTGCCGAATCCGGCGCACCGGGTCCCCCACTCCGCCCTGCTGCGGAGATGTCCTGTGGGGATCTTGATGGCGAACCCATCCAGGCGAGATGCCTGGCACGGAGGGCCCCGCAGGGACCTCCGCAACAGGCCTCGACTCAGAAAGGAAGAGCTATGACGGCGTCAGGAACGGTGATCGGCGGGGTACAGACCTTCGCATCCGATGTGATCGACGGTTTCCTCGAAATCACCCACAGCGGCTTCGCGCTCGTCGGTCTGGCGGTCGCGTTCGGCGCGATCACGCTGACCGCACGGCCGGACCTCCGGCAGGCCGGCGAGGAAGAGCTGCGCAGCTGGCTGCAGGCGCGCCAGGTGGCGACAGTGGGCATGCCCCTGGAGCCCGAGGCCAGCGAACGCGCCACGGCCACGAACCCGAAGGATCTGCCGAAGGAGCAGGCGTCCGTGGCCTTCTGGCTCAGCAAGAAATACCGCGTCGCCCCCGAGCCGCTGGCCGCGCTGGTGGCCGAGGCCTACGAGATCGGCGGCCGCACGAAGCTCGACCCCACGCTGATCCTGGCGATCATGGCCGTGGAGTCGAGCTTCAACCCCTTCGCGCAGAGCGCGGTGGGCGCCCAGGGCCTGATGCAGGTCATGACCCGGGTACACACCGACAAGTACGACCACTTCGGCGGACATCTCGCCGCGTTCGATCCGGTGAGCAACCTGCGCGTCGGCGTGCGCGTGCTGCAGGAATGCATCGCACGCGCCGGCTCGATCGAAGGCGGGCTGCGCTACTACGTGGGCGCGGCCAACCTGGCCGACGACGGCGGCTACGCGATCAAGGTGATGGCCGAGCACATGCGCCTGCGCCAGGTGGCCAACGGCCGCAACGTGCCCATCTTCACGCCGCCGCCCGCTCCCGCGGCGCCTGCGGCCCCCCCGATGCTCTCGACCCAGGCCCCCGCCCAGACCGTGCCCGCCAAGGCCTCCGGCACCGCCGATGCAGCGCCCACCGCCGCGGAGGACAAGGTGGCCCTGCTCTCGCCCGCGACCTGATCCGCCGCCCGGGCCGGACCGCCGCGCAGCGCATGGTGCGCAGCGCGGACTGCTCCTCGGGCAGGCGGGCCTGCATGCCATGCCGCCCCCCCCTGCCGTCCGGTACACTCGAGGGGTACGCGACTGGCGATAGGCGCGGCGCATCCCGCACGGGCGGGCGCCGCCGCTGACGTGGAATCCGGCAGGCCCTTTTCCGTCCTGCGAACCACTGGGAAGCGTGCCGCACGGGCTGCAGGGCCCGCTGTGTTCCGCCGTTCGCCTGGGCAGCCCTTGTTTTCCAAGGGACACCATTCACAGGACTGCCACGCCATGTACCAACGCAACATCCTCGTCGAGCAAACCGATCCCGAAGTGTGGGCCGCCATCCAGGCCGAGAACGTCCGCCAGGAACAGCACATCGAACTGATCGCGAGCGAGAACTACGCCTCGCCCGCCGTCATGGCCGCCCAGGGTTCGCAGCTCACCAACAAGTACGCCGAAGGCTATCCCGGCAAGCGCTACTACGGCGGCTGCGAGAACGTCGACGTGGTCGAGCAGCTCGCCATCGACCGCGTGAAGCAGCTCTTCGGTGCCGAGGCCGCCAACGTGCAGCCCAACTCCGGCTCGCAGGCCAACCAGGCCGTGCTGCTCGCCTTCCTGAAGCCCGGCGACACCATCCTCGGCATGAGCCTGGCCGAAGGCGGCCACCTCACGCACGGCATGCCCCTCAACATGAGCGGCAAGTGGTTCAACATCGTCTCCTACGGCCTGAACGAGAAGGAAGAGATCGACTACGACGCGCTGGAAGCCAAGGCCCGCGAGCACAAGCCCAAGCTGATCATCGCCGGTGCCTCCGCCTACAGCCTGCGCATCGATTTCGAGCGCTTCGCGAAGATCGCCAAGGAAATCGGCGCGATCCTGTGGGTGGACATCGCCCACTACGCCGGCCTCGTGGTGGCGGGCGTGTACCCCAACCCGGTGCCGCATGCCGACGTGGTGACGTCCACCACCCACAAGAGCCTGCGCGGCCCGCGTGGCGGCATCATCCTGATGAAGGCCGAGCACGAGAAGGCGATCAACTCCGCCATCTTCCCGGGCCTGCAGGGCGGCCCCCTCGAGCACGTGATCGCCGCCAAGGCCGTGGCCTTCAAGGAAGCGCTCACGCCCGAGTTCAAGGCCTACCAGGAGCAGGTCGCGAAGAACGCCAAGGTGTTCGCCGAGACGCTGATCGAACGCGGCCTGCGCATCATCAGCGGCCGCACGGAAAGCCACGTCATGCTGGTGGACCTGCGCGCCAAGGGCATCACCGGCAAGGCGGCCGAAGCGGCCCTGGGCCAGGCACACATCACCATCAACAAGAACTCGATCCCGAACGACCCGGAAAAGCCGATGGTGACCAGCGGCATCCGCGTGGGCACGCCCGCGATCACGACGCGCGGCTTCAAGGAAGAAGAGACGCGCATCACCGCGAACCTGCTGGCCGACGTGCTGGAGAACCCGAACGACGAAGCCAACCTGGCCGCCGTGCGCGAGAAGGTGCACGCGCTCACGAGCCGCTTCCCGGTCTACCGCTGACCGCCACGCAGCCCCGAGACCGCCCGCCGCCACGATGAAGTGCCCGTTCTGCAGCCACCCCGACACGCAGGTCGTCGAAACGCGCGTGGCCGAGGACGGGGACTTCGTGCGGCGGCGCCGGCAGTGCGGGGCCTGCGACAAGCGCTTCACGACCTATGAGCGCCCGGAAGTCAGCTTCCCCAACGTGGTGAAGAAGGACGGCCGGCGCATCGAATACGACCGCAGCAAGCTCATCGGCTCGTTCAGCATCGCGCTGCGCAAGCGGCCGGTGAGCACCACCCAGATCGACAGCGCCATCGAGCGCATCGAGGAAAAGCTGCTCAACCTCGGACAGCGCGAAGTGCTCTCCAGCCGCATCGGCGAGCTGGTGATGCGCGAACTCAAGAAGCTCGACAAGGTGGCCTACATCCGCTTCGCGAGCGTGTACCGCAGCTTCGAGGACATCGACGAATTCCGCGCACTGGTGGACGAAGTGCGCAAGTAGCCTGTCCCCTCTCCCCGGTGCCGGCGGCGCCCTCCCCTTGCCTACCGCTCATTCCACGCCCATGCAGCCTCCCGCGAACCGTTCTTCCGCCTCCGCGCATGCGTGGCAATTCTTCCGCGCCGGCGGGGTCGACCAGGTGGCCATCCGCACGGGCGCCGACATCGCGCACCTAGCCGAACTGGACCAGAAGCTCTGGGTGGCGCTGGCCTGCCCCACGCGCGGCGTGGAGTTCGACCACCGCACGCTCGACCTGATCGACACCGACGGCGACGGCCGCATCCGCCCGCCGGAGCTGATCGCCGCCTGCGCATGGGCCTGCGCGCGGTTGCGCGACCCGGACGAACTCGCCCGGCCCGCCGATGCGCTGGCGATCGACGCGCTTGACGAAACCACCGAAGACGGCGCGGCGCTGGCGGCGCAGGCCCGCCGCATCCTGGGCTTCGCGGACCGCGAGGGCGAGACGACGATCGCCCTGGCCGACGTGATCGCGCGCAGCGAGCAGTTGAATGCGCAGCGCTTCAACGGCGACGGCGTAGTGTCGCCCGCCACCGCCGGGGACGACGACGAGGCGCGCGAGGCACTGGAGCGCATCATGGCCACGCAGGGCAGCGTGCCCGCCGTGGCCGACCAGCCCGCGGGCGTGGACCGCAAGACCGCGGAAGCGTTCTTCAAGGAGGTGGAGGCGCTGCAGCACTGGGCCGACGGCGTGCAGGCGCACCCGGAAGGCCTGCCGCTGGGCGACCGCACGCTGCAGGCGGCCCAGGCCGTGCAGGCGGTGCGCCACAAGGTGGACGACTTCTTCACGCGCGCGCGGCTCGCGGCCTACGATCCGCGGGTGCGTTCCGCCATGCACCCCTCGGACGACGACTACGCAGCGCTCGCGCGCCAGGAGCTGTCGCCGGACTCGGATGCGGTGGCCTCCCTGCCCCTGGCACCGTTCACGCAGGACGGCGACCTGCCACTGGTGCGCGGCATCAACCCGGCATGGACGGCTGCCGTCGAAGCGCTGCGCGAAAAAGTGCTGCAGCCGCTGCTGGGCACCGATGCGGAAAGCCTGTCGGAGGCCGATTGGAAACGGGTGCTCGCAGCGCTGCAGCCGTGCCTCAAGCAGCTGTCCGCCCGCCCGGCCACGCGCCTGGACACGCTGGACGCCGGGACCATCCGCCAGTTGCACGGCAGCGGCGTGCGCGAGCGGGTGATGGACCTGATCGCGCAGGACGAAGCCGAGAAGGCGCACAACGGCCACACGTTCGCGCTGGAGAAACTGCTGCGCTTCAAGCGCGACCTGCTGAAGCTGCTGAACAACTTCGTGTCGTTCTCGGCGTTCTACCAGCGCGAGGGAGCGATCTTCCAGGCCGGCACGCTGTACCTCGACGCGCGCAGCTGCGACCTCGCCGTGCAGGTGCCGGACGCGGGCCGGCATGCCAAGCTGGCGGGCCTCGCGAAGACCTACCTCGCCTACTGCGACTGCACCCGCAAGGGGCAGAAGATGGGGATCGTCGCCGCGTTCACGGCAGGCGACGTGGATTTCCTCTTCGTGGGCCGCAACGGCGTGTTCTACGACCGCGAGGGCCTCGACTGGGACGCGACGATCACCAAGATCATCGAAAACCCCACAAGCATCGCCCAGGCGTTCTTCTCGCCCTATAAGAAATTCCTGCGCATGATCGAGGAGCAGGTGGCCAAGCGCGCGGCAGCGAGCGATTCCCGCGTCGAGAAATCGCTGGGCGCGACGGCCGGCAACCTCGCCACCGCGCCGGCCAAAACGCTGGTGAATGCCACGACGCCGGCGGCCGACGGCCAGCGCCGCGTGGACGTGGGCACGGTGGCGGCGATCGGCGTGGCCCTCGGCAGCCTGAGCGCGGTGGCCGTGGGCATCTTCGCGAAGTTCGTGGACCTGGGCGCCTGGATCCCGATCGCCCTGCTGGGCATCGTGCTGGCGATTTCCGGACCGAGCATGCTGATCGCCTGGCTCAAGCTGCGCCAGCGCAGCCTGGGGCCGATCCTCGACGCGAGCGGCTGGGCGATCAACGGCCGCATGCGCATCAACACGCGCCTGGGCGGATCGCTGTCGCAGACCGCGCACGTGCCGCCGGGCGCGCGGCGCCTGATGGACGACCCGTTCCCGGAATCGCGCAAGCCCGCCTGGGCCGCGGCGCTCGTGGTGGTGGCGGTGGTGCTGTTCTGCGCGCTGGCCTGGAAGATGGGGTGGCTCGAACAGGCCGCAGCGGCGGTGAGCGCCCCGGCGCAACGCACGGTGCCCGCAACGGCCCCCGCGCGGCCGGCGTCTTCGCCGCAGCAAGCCACGCCATCCACGAACGCGGCATCGCCCGTGCCGGCGGCGAGCGGCGCGGCGGTGGCCGCTTCCGCCACCCCCTGACCGCAGGGCCGGCCCGTCGCGGCCTTACAGGAACGAGGCCTGGATCGGCGGCACGGCCTGCACCACGTCGCCGCACTGCGCGCGGTGCCGCAATGCGTGGTCCATCAGCACGATCGCGAGCAGCGCCTCGGCGATCGGCGCGGCGCGGATGCCCACGCACGGGTCGTGGCGGCCCTTGGTGATGACCTCGGTGCTCTGGCCGTGGATGTCGATGGACTGGCGCGGGCTGATGATGGAGCTGGTGGGCTTGATGGCGATCACGGCCTCGATGTCCTGCCCGCTGCTGATGCCGCCCAGGATGCCGCCGGCATTGTTGCTGGCGAAGCCCTCGGGCGTGAGGGAATCGCCGTGCGTGGTGCCGCGCTGGACCACGCTGGCGAAGCCCGCGCCGATCTCCACCGCCTTCACCGCATTGAGGCCCATGAGCGCATGGGCGATGTCGGCGTCGAGCTTGTCGTAGAGCGGCTCGCCCAGGCCCACCGGCACGCCCGTGGCCTGCACGCGGATGCGGGCGCCGCACGAATCGCCGGCCTTGCGCAGCGCGTCCATGTAGTTCTCCAGCGCCGAGACGTCGGCCACCGGGGCGAAGAAGGGGTTGTGGGGCACGTGGTCCCAGCTCTCGAACGGGATCTCCACCTCGCCGATCTGCGTCATGCAGGCGCGGAACCGCGTGCCGTATTTTTCCGCCAGCCACTTCTTGGCGACGGCGCCGGCCGCCACGGTGGGCGCCGTCAGCCGGGCCGACGAGCGGCCGCCGCCGCGCGGATCGCGGATGCCGTACTTGTGCCAGTAGGTGTAGTCGGCATGGCCCGGACGGAAGCTCTGGGCGATGTTCGAGTAATCCTTGCTGCGCTGGTCGGTGTTGCGGATCAGCAGGGCGATGGGCGTGCCCGTGGTGCGGCCTTCATAGATGCCGGAGAGGATCTCCACCGCATCGGGCTCGGCGCGCTGGGTGACGTGGCGGCTCGTGCCAGGCCGGCGGCGGTCCAGGTCGGCCTGGATGTCGGCCTCCGACAGCTCCATGCCCGGCGGGCAGCCGTCGATCACGCAGCCGATGGCCGGGCCGTGGGATTCACCGAAATTGGTGACTGCGAAGATGGTGCCGAGTGTGTTGCCGCTCATGGCGCCGGATTATCCCAGAGCCATCCGCCGGGCCGGGCCATTCCGACCCAGGTCATTGAACCAGGCAGTCAGCCCAAATACCAGCCATCAAGCGCGGCCCTTAAACAACCGCGCCTTCACCCGTCGGATGGCCGCGGAGCAGGCCACGCCAGCAGACCCCGCGGAACCGGCTTCGCCGGGCCGCTGGGGTCGTCCCCCTTCCCGATGCGCGCAGCGCAGCGAGAGAAGGGGGAAGGCGCGCAGCGCCTCAGGGGGTAGCTTCTTTTTCTTCAGGCCAGTCGCGGATGTAGGCCTTCAGCATCTTGTTCTCGAAGTTCTGGCTGTCCACGACGGCCTTGGCCACGTCGTAGAAGCTCACAACTCCCATGAGCATCTTCTTGTCCATGACCGGCATGTAGCGCGCATGGCGGTTGAGCATCATGCGGCGCACCTCGTCCATTTCGGTTTCGAGCGTGCAGGTGAGCGGCGCATCGTCCATGGCCGTGCGCACGAGCATGGTGCCCACGGTGCCGCCGTTCTTCACCACGGCCTGGATGACTTCGCGGAAGGTGAGCATGCCCACCAGGTCGCCATGGTCCATCACCACCAGCGACCCGATGTCCTTCTCCGCCATGATCTCGACGGCTTTCGCCAGGGGCTCGTCGGCGGTGACGGTGAAGAGCGTGTTGCCTTTGACGCGGAGGATGTCGCTGACTTTCATGGGAGGATCTCCAGGGGGGCGCCGCGCCGCGGAGGCGGGCCGATCGGTGTTTCCTGCGCAATATAGCCCACAATGTTGCGCTGCGATCACACACAGGAGACAACGAATGCCCGGCTACTCCGATCCCGGCTTCGACACGCTGGCGCTGCATGCGGGCGCCGAGCCCGACCCGGCCACCGGCGCGCGCGCCGTGCCCATCCACCTGACGACCTCGTTCGTCTTCGAATCGAGCGACCACGCCGCGTCGCTCTTCAACCTCGAGCGGCCCGGCCACGTCTACAGCCGCATCAGCAACCCCACCAACGCGGTGCTGGAGCAGCGCGTGGCCGCGCTCGAGGGCGGCGTGGGCGCGATCGCGGTCGCGAGCGGCCAGGCGGCGCTGCACCTGGCCGTAAGCACGCTGATGGGGGCCGGCGGGCACATCGTGGCGAGCACCGCGCTCTACGGCGGCTCGCAGAACCTGCTGCACTACACGCTGCGGCGCTTCGGCATCGAGACCACCTTCGTGCGCCCGGGCGACCTGGACGGCTGGCGCGCCGCGATCCGGCCCGAGACGCGGTTGTGCTTCGGCGAAACCGTGGGCAACCCGGGCCTGGACGTGCTCGACATTCCCGCGGTGGCCGACATCGCACACGACGCGGGCGTGCCGCTGCTGGTGGACTCCACCCTCACCTCGCCCTGGCTGATCCGCCCGCTGGAGCATGGCGCCGACCTGGTCTACCACTCGGCCACCAAGTTCCTTTCGGGCCACGGCACGGTGATCGGCGGCGTGCTGGTCGATGGCGGCAGCTTCGACTGGGAAGCCTCCGGGCGCTTTCCGGAGCTGTGCGCGCCCTACGCGGGCTTCCACGGCATGGTGTTTTCCGAGGAATCCACCGTGGGCGCCTTCCTGCTGCGCGCGCGCCGCGAGGGGCTCCGCGATTTCGGCGCCTGCATGAGCCCGCACACGGCCTGGCTGATCCTGCAGGGCATCGAGACGCTGCCGTTGCGCATGGAGCGCCACGTGCGCAACACCGGGCGCGTGGTGGAGTTCCTGGCGAGCCATCCGTTCGTCTCGCGCGTCGGCCATCCGATGCTGGCATCGCACCCCAGCCATGCGCTCGCGCAGCGCCTGCTGCCGCGCGGCGCCGGCTCGGTGTTCAGCTTCGACCTGAAGGGCGACCGCGCCCAGGGCCGCGCCTTCATCGAATCGCTCCAGGTGTTCAGCCACCTGGCCAACGTGGGCGACTGCCGCAGCCTGGTGATCCACCCGGCCAGCACCACCCATTTCCGGATGGACGACGGGGCGCTGGCGCAGGCCGGCATCTCGCAGGGCACGATCCGCCTGTCGATCGGGCTGGAGGATGCGGACGATCTCATCGACGACCTGAAGCGCGCGCTCAGGGCCGCGGAGAAGGTGGGCGCCAGCGCAGGCGGCCAGGCCGGCGGCGGAAAGGCGGGTGCGTGATGCAGGTGACCGTCAACGGCCACGCGGCCTACTGCTACACGGGCGGCAAGCCCTTCGACCCCGCCAAGCCCACGGCGGTGATGGTGCACGGGGTGCTCAACGACCACAGCGTGTGGGGCTTCCAGAGCCGGCACCTCGCGCACCACGGCTGGAACGTGCTGGCGGTGGACCTGCCCGGCCATGGACGCAGCGCGGGCGATGCGCCGCAGAGCGTCGAAGAGGCCGCGGACTTCGTGGTGGCGCTGCTGCGCGCGCTGGGCGTGGAGCGCGCCGCGCTCGTCGGCCACAGCTGGGGATCGCTGATCGCGCTGGAGGCGGCCGCGCGGCTCGGCCCCGCTGCGACGCATCTGGCGCTGGTGGGCACGGCCTATCCGATGAAGGTGTCGCCCGCGCTCATCGAGGCCGCGCTGAACGAGCCCGAGAAGGCGCTGCGGATGGTGAACGTGTTCTCCCGCAGCAGCCTCACCTCACCCTCCGGCGCGGGGGTCTGGGTGTTCGGCGCGGGCATGGCGCTCGGGCGCCGCGTGCTGCGCAGCAATCCGCACGTGAACGTGTTCCACCGCGGCTTCGTGGCCTGCGACCGCTATGCGGGCGCGGAAGCCGCCGTGGCCGCCCTCGCCTGCCCGGTGCTGTTCGCGCTCGGCACGCAGGACCAGATGACGCAGCCCCGAGCGGCCCAGGGCCTGATCGCGGCGGCGCGTGTGGCAGGCCAGGACGTGCGCGTGGAGATGCTGCCCGTGGGCCACCACCAGATGACCGAAGCGCCCGAAGAAACGCTGGCCGCGCTGCGGCGGTTCCTCGGCGCCTGACCCCGGACGGCCGCCCCCGCGGCCGGCCATCCCGCTCCCTGCCCCACGCGGCACCCCTCCGACTGGAACGACATGCCCACACCGTCCCTCGAATCCGTCGCGTCCCTGTGGCGCCTCGCCGGAATGCCCGGGCAGGCGCTGGAATGGCTCGACCTGCCCGGCGCCGATCCCGTGTTCCCGTCGTCGTTCGCGGTGGCCGCGGCGGGGCAGTCCGCCATCGCGGCCGCGGCGCTCGCGGCGTGCGAGCTGGGCCACGCCCGCGGCACGGCGCGCCAGCGCGTATCCGTGCCTGCGGAGCATGCGGCGGCGGAGTGCTCCGGCTGGTTCGCGCTGGACGGCGCCACGCCGGAGGCCTGGGACGCGTTCTCCGGCCTCTACCGCTGCGCGGACGGCCACGTGCGGGTGCACGCCAACTTCCGGCACCACCGCGATGGCGCGCTGCGCCTGCTGGGCCTGCCGCCCGAGACCGCCACGCGCGAGGATGCCGAGCGGGCGATGGCCGGCTGGCGCGCGATCGATTTCGAGACCGCCGCCGCGGAGCGCGGGCTCGTCGCGACCGCGCTGCGCACGTTCGCGCAATGGGACGCCACGGCCCAGGGCCAGGCGATCGCGGCCCAGCCGCTGATGGCCATCGAACGCATCGGCGATGCGCCACCCCTGCCCCTCCCGGCACTGGACGGATCGCAGCGGCCGCTGTCGGGCGTGCGCGCGCTCGACCTGACGCGCGTGCTGGCCGGCCCGGTCGCCGGCCGGGCGCTGGCGGGGCTGGGAGCGGACGTGATGCTGGTCAACGGCCCGCACCTGCCCAACATCGACGCGATCGCGGACACGAGCCGGGGCAAGCGCTCCGCGCTGGTGGACCTGCGCACCGATGGCGGCCAGGACACCCTGCGGCGGCTGGTGGACGGCGCCCACGTGTTCTCCCAGGGCTACCGGCCCGGCGGGCTCGCGGCACGCGGCTTCTCGCCCGAGGCCCTGGCGCAGCGGCGGCCGGGCATCGTCTGCGTGTTGCTCACCGCCTACGGCACGCAAGGGCCTTGGGCCGATCGCCGGGGCTTCGATTCGCTGGTGCAGACGGCCATGGGCTTCAACCATGCCGAGGGCGAGGCGGCAGGCAACGGCACGCCGCGCGCGTTGCCGATGCAGATCCTCGACCAGGCCACCGGCTGGCTCATGGCCTTCGGTGCGGCAGCGGCCCTGTGGCGCCAGCAGCGCGATGGCGGCAGCTGGCATGTGCAGGTGTCGCTCGCGCAGACGGGGCACTGGCTTCGCGGGATGGGCCGTGTTCCCGAGGGCCTGCAGGCCGCCCGCCCCCCGCTGGCACCCTATGTGGAGCGGTCGGCGTCGGGATTCGGCCCGCTCGACGCCGTGAAGCCGAGCGCACGGCTGGAGCGCACGCCCATGCGCTACGACCGGCGATCAGAGCCGCCGGGCAGCGCGCCGGCGCAGTGGTGACCCGCACGGCGCCCGGCGCGGCCGGCCGCTGCGCCGGGCGGGGCCTCCGGCCGCATCAGGCCAGCAGGCGGCACAGCCCCGTGAGGTCTTCCACCACCACGGGCTCCGGCCCCTCGTGCGGCCAGGCGATGCCGCTGCGGTTGATCCACACCGCCTGCATGCCGGCCTGCAGCGCGCCATGCGCGTCGAGCGTGGCATCGTCGCCCACGTGCAGCACGGCTTCGGGCGGCACGCCGAGCCGCTGCGCGGCCTCGTGGAAGATCCGCGGATCGGGCTTGGCCACGCCGAACCCGCGTGCCGTCACGCTGCCCTGGAAGTAGTGGCCGAGGCCGATCAGCCCGAGGTCGGCGTTGCCGTTGGAGAGCGCCATCAGCGGATGGCGCACGGCCAGGAATTCGAGGGCGGCGATGGCATCGTCGTACAGTTCCACGCGCTGGCGCTCGGCGAAGAACAGGTCGAAGGCGGCATCGGTGAGCGATTCGTCCTCGCCCGTGCGGCGCAGCGCGGCCCGGATGCTCTCGCGGCGCATGGCGCTGAGATCGTGCGCAAGGTGCGCATGGGCCTGCACCACCTCGGCGCGGATCACGGCGGCCGTCTCGGCGTCGGCCAGCAGGGCCGCGGTGGCCGGAGCGCGGTCCTTCAGCCAGTCGCGCAGCACCTGTTCGGCGCGCCGGATGGCGGGCCAGACCGGCCAGAGCGTATCGTCGAGATCAAGGGTCATCGCACGGATGCGGGCGGTATCGAGCATGGTGGCCGAGAATAGCGCAACCGCTGTTCCCGCCCATCCAGGAAACCTCCGACGCCATGCCCTCCATGACCGCCGTCACCGCCGCCGCGGCACCCGCCGCCCGCTCCCCGTCCGACCGCACCGTGCCCCGCACCGCCATCCTGCTGTGCAACCTGGGCACGCCCGAGGCCCCCACCGCGCCCGCGCTGCGGCGCTACCTCGGGCAGTTTCTCGCCGATCCGCGCATCGTGGAGATTCCGCGCGTGGCCTGGCTGCCGATCCTGCACGGGATCATCCTGCGCATCCGGCCGGCGAAATCCGCGGCCAAGTACGCCAGCATCTGGATGGCGGAAGGCTCCCCCCTGGCCGTGTGGACGGAGCGGCAGGCCACGCTGCTGCGCGGCTGGCTGGGAGAGGCGGGGCTGCGTGTGCAGGTGCGCCACGCCATGCGCTACGGCCAGCCAGCCATCGCCGCGCAGCTCAAGGCGCTGCAGGCCGAGGGGGTGGACCGGGTGCTGGTGCTGCCGCTCTATCCGCAGTATTCGGGAACCACCACCGCGAGCGTGTCGGACGACGTGTGCGCCTACGCACTGCGCACGCGCCGCCTGCCGGAGCTGCGCTTCGTGAACAGCTACCACGACCATCCGGACTACATCGGTGCGCTGGCGCAGAGCGTGCGCGCGCACTGGCAGCGCGAGGGCGGCCCGGCCGAGCAGCTGGTGATGAGCTTCCACGGCATCCCGGAGCGCGCCGTGCGCCTGGGCGATCCGTACCAGCAGGAGTGCCTGGCGACGGCGGCGCTGCTGGCGCAGGCGCTGGGCCTGGCGCCCGAGCGCTACCGGGTGACCTTCCAGTCGCGCTTCGGCAAGGCCAAGTGGCTGGAGCCCTACACCGAGCCGACGCTGATCGAGATGGCGAAGGGCGGCACGCGCAGCGTGGACGTGATGTGCCCCGGCTTCACCAGCGATTGCCTGGAAACGCTGGAGGAAATCAACCAGGAAGCGCGCGAAGCCTTCCTGCATGCGGGCGGCCAGGAGTTCCGCTACATCTCCTGCCTGAATGCGGACACCGCCTGGATCACGGCCCTCAGCCGGATCGCGCAGCAGCATCTGGCGGGCTGGGAGACGGGTACGGCTGCGGACACGCCAGCGCCCTCTTCCTCGCGCTGAGATTCCCGCCCCGGGGGGGGTGGCGCCTCGCAGCGCCTGCCGGTGGCACCTGGCGGCAGCGGCGCGGGCTCAGGCCAGCGGCGTGCGCGCTAGCCGGCGCGCGTTCGCCACGGCGGCGCGGTGCACGGGCGCCAGGCCCTTGCCGAGCACGCCGGCCGCGGCGTCCTGCCACTGCCGGGCGAGCGCCGGGCCGGTGGCCGCCGTCCAGGGCGTCCACCAGAGCCGCGCCATGCTGGCGGCCAGGGCCTGCTGGGCGGTGAAGGCCTGCAGGCCCATGGCGGCCCAGGACTGGAAGAAGGCCCACTGCTTCTCGGCGACCATGCGGCCGAATTCGCGCCGGTCGCGCTGCGAGGGCGAGGGCCCCGCCAGCGCCATGCGGGCGACGCGGTGCGCGACGACCGGCGGCACGGCCATGGCGAGTGCGGTGCCCTGGCGTGCCAGGGATCGGTTGCGGCGGGACGACGGACCGGACATGGGCATTCCTCTCGGTGGTGGTCCCCCACTCTAGACCCACCGGCAGCGGCCCGGGTGGCGAACAACCGCGCGCCCTGCGAGGGCTTGGCGCGGGCGCTCAGTCCGGCACGGCGATCGCCCCGCTGGTGATGGTGATCGCATCGGCGGCGGCGGGCGTCGCCGCGATGGGCGGCACGTTGGCGGCCGTGATCGCGGGCGCGCTGCCCGGCGTGCCGCCGCGCGGCACGGTGCGCACCACCTGGCTGCCCGGCAGGGGCTGGCCGTTCACGAGGTGCGCGTACATGGCGTCCAGCGCGCGGTTGAGGTACAGGTGCAGGGGGATGTAGCGGCTGTCGTAGCCCGGCAGCGTGGCGGGCAGGCCGATGAACGCATCGAAATGCTGGGCGTTCGTCACCTCGATGTAGCTCAGGCGGCTGGCCGGGCCTTCCACGCGCCGGTTCAGCGCGGCGTAGGGGCGCGAGGTGTGGTTGACCGGGATCAGCGCATCGTCGCGGCCGTGCACGATGATGGCCGGCTTGCCCTGCAGGTTGCCGCTGCGGCGGGTTTCGTCCAGGCCGGCCTGCAGGCGCTGGGCGGCCGCGTCGGTGCCCGTCACGAGGCTGCGCAGGCAGAGCGCGCCCTCCAGGTTCCAGGTGGGGGTGCCGGCGGCGTTGAAGGAGAACAGATCGCGCACCGGCACGCCGCGGCTGCGGTCGTTGACGAGCTGCACGCCGGCCGTCGGGGGAATGCCGTTGCCGGTGGCGAACAGGGTGGCCGTCACCGCGGCGGGCGTGGGCTGCACCGCGCCGATGGC
The DNA here is from genome assembly GCF_031844105.1 of Acidovorax sp. PRC11. NCBI lineage: Bacteria > Pseudomonadati > Pseudomonadota > Betaproteobacteria > Burkholderiales > Comamonadaceae > Acidovorax > Acidovorax sp. PRC11. Next base: position 103,187 of record NZ_JAUZUQ010000006.1, read on the forward strand.
GGAGGTGGTCGCGAAGCTGTAGCCGCACAGACGGTCCTTCACGCTCGCGCGCGACAGCGCATTGGCGTAGGTGACGGCGATGGACGGGGCCACCTCGAAGGCGGCGAGCGAGGCGTGCAGCGCCGCCGATTCGGGCTCCCAGCCGTAGGCGGCGAGGCGCGCCAGGGCTTCTTCGGCCTGGGCGGACGTGGTGGTGGCCGTGAGCAGGCCCTGGGCCTTCAGGCCGGCGCAGCGGTTGGCGGCCACCGGGAAGGCCGGGTCCGCGAAGCGGATGGCGAAGGCCGCGGCGAACGGGGTGGACGCGACCGAGGGCGCGAGCGCCGCGCACGACTGGTAGAGGTGCGCCTGCGTGGTGTAGTCGATCAGCGGCCGGGCGTTCACGGCCACGGCGCGTCCGCCGCGGCGCACGGTGACGCCGGCATCCGCCGGCAGCTGGACCGAGGGCTCGGAGACGGCCACGCCGTCGATCAGGCCCTGCGTGTCCTGCTCGGCCGCCGCGATCGCCGCGCCGCCGCCGTTCGACAGGCTGGAGGCGATCACCGTGGTGTTGGCGGGCTGGAAGGTGCGCAGCGGCTGGCCGCCCGGGGAGCGGTCGCCGAAGCGCTCGTTGAGGATGTAGAACGCGAACTCCACCGCCTGCAGCGTGGACCGGCCCCAGTCCTTTTCGGGGTTCTGCCCGGAATGCGCATGCTTGAACGCCAGGCGCTGCGGCGTGGCGGCATTGAAGGCCGCGAGATCGGCCGCGGACAGGCCCGCGTTGAAGGCGGCGCGCGTGCCCGCGAGCGAGGCCGTGGTGCGGGTGCCGTCGATCAGCGCCACGGTGTCGTTCTGCAGGTCGTGCGGGGACGTGCCCGTGCCCTTGTCGGTGTAGGCCACCGCGCAGCCGCGCTTGAGGCCCCATTCGCCGGTGGGGATGCCGCCATAGATGCCGCGCGATCCGGACGAGGTCGCGGTCACGATGCAGGGGCGCGTGCGGTCGAAGCCGTCCGGCACCTGCACCATCAGGGTGACGTTGCGGCGCCCGGTGCCGTCGTCCGCATAGGCGATCGCCTCCAGGCCCGCCACCTTGCCCTCGCCCTGGGTGGGACGGCCCTGCACGTCCACGTTCGGGCCGTAGAGCGTGCCGTAGCCGCCCTCGCTCGTGGTGTCCACCAGCGCGCGGTAGTTGACGTAGATGGCGTTGCGGCGCAGTTCGTCGGCCGTGGGCTGGGCACCCTCGTAGCCCGGCGCGGAATCGTCCTGCAGGCCCGAGCGGCCCAGGCCGCCGGTCAGCAGGTCGTCGCCCACGCCGTCGTAGGTCGCCTGGCTGACGTTGCCGAGGTAGCCCGGGCGGGCGTTGAAGTCGTAATCGACCGAGGCACCGCTGCCCCCGCCTCCGCAGGACGAGGCAGCCAGGGCGGCGATCAGCAGGGGGGCGGTTTTCAGGGGATGCATGGTTGTTCTTTCCTCGGGATCGTTCGGGGCGGTTCTCGGGGGCCGCCTGCAGGGCGCATTCAACCACGGCGCGGACGCCCGCGCCAGCACCGCGCGCCGCCGGGCGGGCGCGCGCTTTGGGCGCATTCCATGAAATTCAATGCGAACCATTCGCAATATCTTTTAGAATGGAGGGATCGCGAGCACAGTGCCCTGGTGGGGAGCCCCGGCGGACGGCAGCGTCCCCGGGGCGCGCTGTCGCGACCGTGCCGCCGGTCTTCTCACCGTTCCGGCCCCGCCCACCCCATCCTTCCGATCGCCCATGTCCGCCTCCTCCGCTTCCGGCACTGCGCCGCAGTCCGCCGCCTCTTCGCCCGCCGAGGGCGAGTTCGCCGCCGAGCCCGTCCTCCAGGCATCCGGAGAGACTGAGCGGCCCGGCCGTCTCTGGGGCTGGCCCATCGCGCTCGGTGTGCTCACCGCCACCGGGCTCGTGAGCGCCCTGGTGTCCGAGGGCTGGGGCGATGTCTGGTCATGGATCGCGCTGGGCGTGCCGGTGGCCGTCATGGCGTGGTTCGGCCTGCTGCGCCGTCGCGGCTGACCGCGCTCCCCGCACGCCCCCTTTTTTCCATTCCCCTCCTTCCTCCGGCTCTCTCCTTCCTTTTTCCAGGCCTCGCCATGTTCCGCCCCCATCCCGTCGCCGCCGCCGCTTCGCTCGCCCTCGCCCTGCTGGGCGCGCAGGCCGCGGCCCAGTCCGTTCCCTCCGCGCCGCCCGCCCCCGGTGCGGAGACGCCCGCCCTGCCCACGGTGACGGTGGGCGCCAGCGCCGACGCCTCCGCGCAGGGCCTCTCCCCGGCCTATCCCGGCGGCCAGGTGGCGCGCGGCGGACGCGCCGGCATCCTGGGCACGAAGGACTCCATGGAGACCCCGTTCAGCATCACCAGCTACACGAACGAGCTGATCCAGGACAAGCAGGCCAAGAGCGTGGGCGAGGTGCTGCTGAACGACTCCGGCGTGCGCCTGGCGCGCGGCTTCGGCAACTTCCAGGAGGCGTACTTCATCCGCGGCTTCGTCCTCGGATCGGACGACACCGCCTACAACGGCCTCTACAGCCTGCTGCCGCGCCAGTACATCGCCACCGAGCTGTTCGAGCGCGTCGAGGTGATGCGCGGCGCCTCCACCTTCCTCACCGGCGCCACGCCGTCGGGCGGCGGCATCGGCGGTGCGGTCAACCTGCTGCCCAAGCGGGCGCCCAACGAGCCGCTGTCGCGCGTGACGGTGGGCACCGGCTCCGGCGGCCGCGTGGAGACGGCGGTGGACATCGGCCGGCGCTTCGGGCCGGACAACAGCACCGGCATCCGCTTCAACGCCGCCTACCACGACGGCGACACGGCGGTGGACCATGAAAAGAGCCGCCTCGGCCTCGCCGCCCTGGGCCTGGACTGGCGCAGCCGCGACGTGCGCCTGTCGGCCGACATCGGCTGGCAGGACAACCGCCTGAAGGGTTCGCGCCCGAACGTCTCGCTCTCCGGCGCCACGGCCGTGCCCGCCGCGCCGGATGCCTCCTCCAACTTCTCGCAGCCCTGGTCGTATTCCAACGAACGCGACGTGTTCGGCACCTTCCGCGGCGAGGTCGATCTCTCGCCCGGGGTCACGGCCTGGGGGGCCTGGGGCATGCGCCGCGGCAAGGAAGCGAACTCGCTCGCCAACCTGACGGTGAACGATGCCGCCACGGGCGCGGCCAGCACCTACCGCTTTGACAACACCCGCAAGGACCGCGTGGACACCGGCGAGCTGGGCCTGCGCGGCAAGCTGCGCACCGGCGCCGTCGGCCACGAGTGGGTGACCGCGCTGTCGTACTTCGAGGCCGAGAAGGACGGCGCCTACGCGATGGACTGGCGCAACACCATCGCCTCCAACCTCTACCAGTACCGCCCGATCGCGCAGCCCGCGTTCAGCGCGGCGACGCTCTACGGCGGCACCCTGGCCAGCCCCAACCTCACGGGCCGTACACGCCTCATGAGCTATGCGCTCGGCGACACGCTCTCGTTCCTGGACGACACCGCCCTGCTGACCCTGGGGCTGCGCCACCAGCGCCTGGAAGTGTCCGACTTCGCCTATGGCACGTCGGCCCCGCTGGGCCACTACGAGCAGAGCCGCAACAGCCCCATGGCCGGGCTGGTGTTCAAGGTGGCGCCCCAGTGGTCGCTGTACGGCAACTACATCGAGAGCCTGAGCCAGGGCCAGACCGCGCCGACCACGGCCAACGGGGCGCCGGTCGTCAACAGCGGGCAGCAGCTCGCTCCCTACGTCGCCAAGCAGAAGGAGGTGGGTGTGAAGTACGACGGCGGCCGCCTGCGCGGCTCGCTGGCGCTGTTCAGCACCACCAAGCCCCGGGCCTACGTGAATGCCGACAACGTCTTCAGCGCGGCCGGCAAGGACCGCCACCAGGGCGTCGAGCTGGACGTGCAGGGCGAGGCCGTGCGCGGCCTGCGGCTGCTGGGCGGCGTGACCTGGCTGGACGCCAGGCAGCGCACCACGGGCAGCGCCGCGTTCGACGGCAAGCGCGTGATCGGCGTGCCGCGCGTGCAGGCCAATGCCGGCGTGGAGTGGGACGTGCCCGGCGTGCCCGGCCTGGCGCTGGACACCCGCGCGCTCTACACCGGCGCGAGCTACGCGGACGGTGCCAACACCCTGCGCGTGCCCGGCTGGACGCGCCTGGACCTGGGTGTGCGCTACACCACCGAATGGAGCGGCCGCCTCGTGACGCTGCGCGCCCGCGTGGACAACGTGGCCGACCGCAACTACTGGGCCTCGTCCGGCGGCTACCCCGGCTCGGGCTACCTCGTGGTGGGCGCGCCGCGCACCTTCACGCTGAGCGCGAGCGTGGACTTCTGACCGCCCCGCCCGCCCGGCCCGCCCCCGTTCTCGACAGGAAAACGACATGACGCCCAAAGCCCTCAAGACCTGGTCCTGGCTGCACAAGTGGAGCAGCCTCGTATGCACGGTGTTCATGCTGCTGCTGTGCCTCACGGGGCTGCCGCTGATCTTCCACCACGAGATCGGGCACCTGCTGGGCACCGAGATCGAGGCACCCGCCATGCCGAAGGACACGCCGCGCGCCAGCCTCGACCAGGTGCTGGACGTGGCGCGCGCGCAGCACCCGGACCGGATCGTGCAGTTCGCCTCGCAGGGCGAGGACGATCCGAACGTCTGGTACGTCACGCTCACCCACACGCCCGACCCCACCACCGATTTCCGCTCGGTGGCGGTGGATGCCCGCACCGGCGCCATCCTCGCGCAGCCGCGGTTCGACGAAGGCTTCATGTATGTGATGTTCAAGCTGCACGTGGACCTGTTCGCGGGCCTGGCGGGCAAGCTGTTCCTCGGGTTCATGGGCCTGCTGCTGCTGGTGGCGATCGTCTCGGGCGTGGTGCTGTATGCGCCGTTCATGCGCAAGCTGGATTTCGGCACGGTGCGCGAGCAGCGCTCGACGCGCGTGAAATGGCTGGACCTGCACAACCTGCTGGGCATCGTCACGCTGGTCTGGGCCTTCGTGGTGGGCGGCACCGGCATGATCAATACCTGGGCGGACCTGGTCATCAAGTACTGGCAGCACGACCAGCTCTCCGCGCTGCTCGCGCCCTATGCCGGCCAGCCCATCACCCCGCAGGCCGAGCGCGGATCGCTGCAGAAATCGCTCGACGCCGCACTGGAGCGCGCACCGGGCACGCGCCTGTCGTTCATCGCCTTCCCGGGCACGGCGTTCTCCAGCCCGCACCACAATACCTTCTTCCTGCACGGCAGCGAGCCGCTCACCTCCAAGCTCTACCAGCCCGTGCTGGTGGATGCGCGCACCGCGCAGGTCACGGCCGCGCCGGAACTGCCGTGGTACCTCACCGCCCTGCTCATCTCGCAGCCGCTGCATTTCGGCGACTACGCGGGCATGCCGATGCAGATCCTCTGGGCGCTGCTCGATATCGCCACCATCATCGTGCTGGGCAGCGGACTGTATCTGTGGCTGAAGAAGGGCTCCACCGCCACGCAGAAAGAGAAGGAAGCGGCCTCCCGCCGCCAGCGCAACGGGGCGCCCGAAGGCGCCCCGCTGGAACCATCCGCGGCGCGTACCGCCAGGCCCTGAACACCAGTCACAACGCATACCTCGCCTGGAGTGCGTTGGCCACCTCCGGCGCCACCCGTCCGAAGGCCGCGGAGCAGGCCAGGCCAGCGGCCGCCGCGCAAGGGCCGCCCCGCCGCGCTGGCGGCGTCCCCCTTGCCACGCGCAGCGTGAGAGAAGGGGGAAGGCGCGAAGCGCCTCAGGGGGTCGCCACTTGCAACCGCCGTGCGGCCCAGCCGCGCAGCAGGCGCGGCAGCACCAGCACCAGCACCACGATCACGATCAGCGCGAGGGACATCGGCCGCGTCACGAACACCGACCAGCTGCCCTCGCCGATCGAGATCGCGTTGCGCATCTGCGCCTCGGCCAGCGGCCCGAGGATCATGCCGACCACCACGGGGGCCGTGGGGAAGTCGAAGCGCCGCATCATCACGCCCAAGAGGCCGATGCCGTAGAGCAGGAACAGGTCGAACGCGCTCTGGCGCATGCCGTAGGCCCCCACCGTGGCGAAGATCAGGATGCCGGCATAGAGCTGCGGCTTCGGGATCTTGAGCAGCTTCACCCACAGGCCCACCATCGGCAGGTTGAGCACCAGCAGCATCACGTTGCCGATGTAGAGCGAGGCGATCAGCGCCCAGACCAGCGCGGCGGAACTCGTGAACAGCTGCGGGCCGGGGTTGATGCCGTAGTTCTGGAACGCGCCCAGCAGCACCGCCGTGGTGTTGGAGGTGGGAATGCCCAGCGTGAGCAGCGGGATCAGCGCGGCCGTCACGGTAGCGTTGTTGGCGGCCTCGGGGCCGGCCACGCCTTCGATGGCGCCCTTCGTGCCGAACTCCTCGCGGTCCGCGCCCTTGGCGAGCTTCTTCTCCGTCGCATAGCTCAGGAAGGTGGGGATCTCGGTGCCGCCGGCGGGAATGCAGCCGAACGGCGTGCCCAGCAGCGTGCCGCGCAGCCAGGCGGGCACCGAGCGCTTCCAGTCGCGCGCCGTCATGTGCACGCGGCCCATGCGGTTCTGCGTGTCGACGATGCGGCCCTCGTACATCGCGGCGTACAGCACCTCGGCCACCGCGAACAGGCCCACGGCCACGAGCACGATGTCGATGCCGTCCAGCAGCTCAGGCTGGCCCAGCGTGTAGCGCGCGGCACCGGAAATCTGGTCCATGCCCACGCAGCCCAGGGCCAGGCCCAGGAACAGCGCGGTGAGGCCGCGCACGGTGCTCTGCCCCAGCACGGCGCTCACCGTGGTGAAGGCCAGCACCATCAGCATGAAGTATTCGGGCGGCCCGAGCTTGACGGCGAGTTCGGCCACGGAGGGCGCGAACAGCGTCACCACGATCGTGGCGATGGTGCCGGCGACGAACGAGCCGATGGCCGCGGTGGCGAGCGCCGCGCCCGCGCGCCCGCTCTTGGCCATCTTGTTGCCCTCCATCGCCGTGACCATGCTCGCCGTTTCACCGGGCGTGTTCAGCAGGATCGAGGTGGTCGATCCGCCGTACATGGCGCCGTAGTAGATGCCGGCGAAGAAGATCATGGAGGCCGTCACCTCCACCTTGGCGGTGATCGGCAGCAGCATGGCCACCGCCACCGCGGGCCCGATGCCGGGCAGCACGCCCACGGCGGTGCCGAGCGCGCAGCCCACCAGGGCCCAGAGCAGGTTGGCGGGCGTGGCCGCCGTCGCGAAGCCCTGCAGCAGGGCGTTGAAAATATCCATCATCACAGCCACCCCGTTTGCGTGAGCCCCGGCAGGTTGATCGCCAGGAATTGCGTGAAGGCCCAGAACACCGGCGCGGAGATCGCCAAGCCCGTGAACAGGTCCACGGCCCAGGTGCGGGCGGTGCCCGCGGCGGGCTGCCCGGCCGCGCGGCGCAGGCCCTGCACGGCCAGCAGGTAGCACAGCGTGCAGCTCAGGATGAAGCCCACCGTGCCGATCAGCGCGGCGTTGAGCAGCAGCCCGGCCGACACCCACACGAACGCCTGCTTGTCGGCCCGGGCCGCGCCGCCGGGCGCGCCCAGCGACCGGAAGCCGCCGGAGAACACTTCCCACAGCAGGAAGCCGCCGCACACGGCCAGCACCGCCGAGACCAGCCAGGGCAGGAAGTTCGGGCTCACGCCGCCGTAGCCGGCGTCGCCGGGAATCTGCAGTGCGCCGGCGGCGAGCAGCGCAGCCACGAGCAGCACGCCGCCGCCCACGATGGTCTGCGCGCGGCGGGAAGGAACCGCGCCGTCGGCGCCGTCGGCATCCGCCGCGGAAGGTGCGAGAGGCTCTGTCATGATGGATGTGTCCTCGTAAATGGCCCCCCGCGCGGCGCACGGGCGCGCGCCGGCCTGCCGCGCGGCCGGCCCTTGTTCGGGGCCCTGCCGCGCACAGGCGCTGCGGGGGAGGGGAAACGGGTCCGCGGGCACGGGGCCCGCAAGGGAAACGGGTCCGCGGTCACGGGCCCGCAAGGGAAACGGGTCCGCGCGCACGAGGCCCGCGGCGGGGGTCAGACCATGCCGGCCTTGACCATGGTGGCGCGCATGCTGGCGAACTCGGCATCCACGAAGGCGCCGAACTCGTCGCCCGCCATCCAGGCCGGCGTCCAGTCGTTCTTCTCGATCGATTCGGCCCAGCTCTTGCTCTTGGTGGCCTGGGCCACCATGTCGATCAGCGCCTTGCGCTGCTGCGCGGTGATGCCCGGGGGCGCATACACGCCGCGCCAGTTGCCGATCTCGACGTTGATGCCCTGCTCCTTGAGCGTGGGCACGCTGGAGCCCTTCAGGCGCTGGCCCGACGTGACGGCCACCGGCACCATCTTCTTGGTGTTGATGTATTCGGCCATCTCGCTGTAGCCGCCGCCGCCGATGGTCACGTTGCCGCCCAGGATGGCCGCGATCGCCTCGCCGCCCCCACGGAACGCCACGTAGTTGATCTTGGCCGGGTCCACGCCCACTTCGCGCGCGATCATCGCGGCCGCGATGTGCTCGGTGGAGCCGCGCGAGCCGCCGCCCCACTTCACGCTGCCCGGGTCCTTCTTGAGCTGGGCGATCACCTCGGCCATCGACTTGAACGGCGAGTTGGCGGGCAGCACGAACACGTTGTACTCGCTCGTCAGGCGCGCGATCGGGGTGGCCTGCGACAGGTTCACGGGCGGCTTGCCGGTGATGATGCCGCCCACCATGACCGAGCCCATCACCATCAGGGAGTTCGGATCGCCCTTGGCGGAATTGACGAACTGCGCGAGGCCGATGGCACCGGCCGCGCCACCCTTGTTGTCGTAGGTGACGGACGAGGCCACGCCCGCGTCCTGCATCGCCTTGCCGAGGGCCCGGCCGGTGGTGTCCCAGCCGCCGCCGGGGTTGGCGGGCAGCAGCATCCGGATGGCCGCCGCGGCGCGTGCCGACAGCGGCAGCGCACCGGCGGCCGCGAGGGCGGCCAGGGATTTGAGGAAGGTATCGCGACGCATGCTGCTTGTCTCCTTGTGGTGTGGCGAACGGGGCCGATGATGCGCCCGTATCCTGTCAAACGGCTGTCCGCCGACTCAGGGAAAACACCCATGGGGCCCGCGGCCGCGCCCGGTGCTATGGTCGCGCCCCATGCAACTGCTTCTCGTGGAAGACGACCCCGCCATGCAGGCCACGCTGCAGCGCTCCCTGGCGCGCCGCGGCATGGACGTGACCGCGCTCGGCGACGGCCGCGCCGCGCTCTCGCAATGGGCCGCGCGCCCGCCCGACGCCGTGGTGCTGGACCTCACGCTGCCGGGCCTGGACGGCCTGCAGGTGCTGCAGCAGGCGCGCGCCCGGGGCCTGCGCACGCCCGTGCTGCTGCTCACCGCGCGCGGCACCGTGGGCGACCGGGTGCTGGGCCTCAATGCCGGTGCGGACGACTACCTGCCCAAGCCCTTCGACCTCGACGAGCTGGAAGCGCGGCTGCGCGCCCTGGTGCGCCGGCTGGGCGACCTGCCGGATGCCCGCCCGGCGGCGCCCTCCACCGTCTCGGTCGGCGCCATCCGGTACGAGAAGGACAGCGGCGCCATCTACCTGCACGGCGAGGTGATGGAGTTCACGCCGCGCGAACTCGCGCTCATGCACGCTCTGCTGGCCCAGCCGGGCCACGCGGTGGCCAAGGAGCGGCTCTACGAACTGGTGTTCCCAGGGCAGCTCGACGTTCAGTACGAGGCGATCGAGGTGGTGGTGTACCGGCTGCGCAAGAAGCTGGCCGGCACCGGCCTCACGCTCATGACGCTGCGCGGCCTGGGCTACCTGCTCAAGGCGGACGCATGACGGCGGATCGGAGCGCATGCGCATGAGGCGGCGCGGAACGGACCCCGCCCAGTCGCTGCGCCGCCGCCTGCTGTTCGGCATCCTCGTGCCGGTGGCGCTGTTCATCGCCTACAACACGGCGAGCCTGTACCGGCAGACGCTCTCGGCGCTGCACACGGCCTACGACCGCACGCTGCTGGCATCCGCCAAGACGATCAGCGAGCAGATCGACGTGTCCGGCTACGACGACGGCGCCCGGCTGCGCGCCACGGTGCCCTACTCGGCGCTCGAGGCCTTCGAGGCCGACAACCAGAGCCGCATGTTCTACCGCGTCTCCACCCTCGGCGGGGAGCTGGTGTCGGGCTTCGCCGAGCTGCCCATGTGGCACGGCCGCATCCCCTCCAGGCCACCCTATGCCGCGCTGGTGGACTTCTACGACGACGAATTCCGCGGCCAGCCGGTGCGCGTCGCGGTGCTGCTGCAGCCCGTCGCCAGCCCGACCGGGCGCGGCATGGCGGTGATCCAGGTCGCCGAGACGCTGGAGCTGCGGCGCACGCTGGCGCTGCAGATCCTGCAGACCACGCTGGCGCGCCAGGCGCTGCTCGCCCTGGTCGTGGCGCTCATCGTGGGCCTGGTGGTGCAATCGGCGGTGCGGCCGGTGCGGCGGCTCAGCGAGCAGTTGCAGACGCGGCCGGAGGACGACCTGCGGCCGATCGCGGCCCCGGGCACGCCGCGCGAGCTGCAGCCGCTGGTCGATGCCATGAACCACGTCATGGGCCGGCTCGCGCACCTGCTCGCGCACCAGACGCGCTTCGTGCGCGATGCCTCGCACCAGCTGCGCACGCCGCTGGCGGTGCTGAAGGTGCAGGTGCAGTCGGCGCTGCGCGGCGATGTTGCGCCCCAGCAGGCGCTGCACGAGATCAGCGACACGGTCGATCGCGCCACGCAGCTGGCCAACCAGATGCTGGCGCTCGCCAAGGTGGAGCAATTGCGCCAGCAGAGCGCGCCGCCCGTGACGCGGCTGGACGACGAACTGCGCGCGATCGCGCTCGAACTCTCGCCGCTGATCGCGCAGCGGGACATCGACTTCGGCATCCACACCGATCCGGCGCCCGTGCAGGCCCACGAATGGATGCTGCGCGAACTCACCCGCAATCTGCTGCACAACGCGATCCGGCACACGCCGGTGTCGGGCGTGCTGTCCGTCGACCTCATGACGGATGGGCGGCATGCGGCGCTGACGTTTTCCGACAGCGGCCCGGGCATCGACGCCGAACTCGCGCAGCGCCTCTTCCAGCCGTTTTCCGCGGGCGACGTGCGCACCGGCTCCGGCCTGGGGCTGGCCATCTGCCAGGAGATCGTGCAGGCCCTGGGGGGGCAGATCGAGCTGTCCAACCGCATGGAGGGCAGCCGCATCGCGGGGCTGGACGCGGTGGTGCGGCTGCCGCTCGCGCCGGGCGATTCCACCGCCGCCGAGCGCAGGAAGCCTGCGGCCTGACGGCGCGCACGGTATTCAGATACCCGCGGGCGGCCGGGGATGCGAAGCCACCCGGTCGATCGCGGCGGCGATCCGGTCGAGCATCGCATCGTCGGTACGCGCGATGTTGAGGCGCACGTGCGAGTCGAACCGGTGGCTCGCGAAAATGGTTTCGTTGGCCACCCTGGCGCCGTCCGCGGCCAGCGCCTGCCATACGGCGGGGGCATCGACGGCTTCGCCGGGCGACATCCACAGGTACATGCCTGCACCCGTCCCGTTGGCCTGCCAGCCGCGGGCACGGACCTTCGCCAGCAACGCCCTGCCGTGGGTTTCCAGCCGTTCCTGCAGTCCCCTGCAGTGCTGCTCGTAATCTCCTTCGGTCAGCAGGTGGTGCAGGATCTGGTCGGTGGCCAGCGAGGAATGGATCGCGCTGACCGAACGCATCAGCATCAGGCGCTGCATGCGCTGGCTGTTCACGGCCAGGAACCCGGCCCGCAATGCCGGGGCCGCGGTCTTCGAGAAGCTGCCGATGTGGATCACCCGCTCGAAGTGGTCCAGCGCGGCCAGGCGCGCCGTCTCGCCCAGCCGGCTGCGCGGCAGCAGGTCGCCGTAGGTGTCGTCGTCGACGATCCACAGGTCGTGCTGTTCCGCGAGCTTGAGCAACTGGTGGGCCTTGCGCGGCGACAGGCTGGTGGACGTCGGGTTCTGGAGGACCGAGCTGCAGAAGAAAGCCTTGGGTTTGTACTTCTCGCACAGTTCCGCGAGCCGCTCCAGGTCCGGGCCGTCTTCCAGGCGCTGCACGCGCAGTATCCAGATGCCGCTGGCCAGCAGGCGCTGGGTGTGGATGAACGGAGCAGGTTCTTCCAGCACCACGTACTGGCCCTGGTAGAGCAATGACCAGACCACGAGATTGAGCGCGTCGGCGGCACCGGCCGTGGTCATGATCTGGTCGGGCGTGGCATCGATGCCGGCCATGCGCAGCCTGGCCGCCAGGGCTTCGCGCAGCGGCAGCCACCCGCGCCGGTCCGCATAGTCGGCCAGGCCCGCGGGCGGGCGGCCGGCCAGCGACCGCAGGGCCGCGGACAGCGCCTCGGTGCCGGTCCACTCGGCGGGCAAGGTGCCGAGGGCGGAGTCTCCCTCCGGACCCGTGGACTGCAGCAGGTGGTCCCACGAACCCGGCGACGGCGGCCCCTCCCACCGCGGCGACGGCGTGGGCGCGCCCACCTCAAGAGCCCGCGGCGAGACGTAGAAACCGGAGCCGCGCCGTGCTTCCAGGTAGCCCGCTGCCGCCAGTTTGTCGTAGGCCCGCAGCACGGTCTCGTTGCTGATGGACATGCTGGCGGCCATCGCACGCACCGAAGGCAGCCGTTCGCCGACGGCCAACGCCCGGCTCTCGATCCGGCCCCGGTACTCGTTGAAGATGCGGTGGATGAGCGCTCCGCTGGCGCGGGCGTTCTGCGGCGCCGCCTGTTTCTTCGGTGTCACGGGGCCTGGCTTCGGCGTGGGGGTGGGTGCCATGGGGATGCGGCGTCGGAGGGACCAAGGAGTGCGGGTCGCAAATGATAGACCGGCCGGTGCCGCGGAGTGCCGGCCGGAGGGAACTGATACGGACAGTTTCCCTTTCGTCCGGTTTGCTGCCGCATGCACGCTCGGCCCGGAACGCACCGGCACGGAGCACGTCCCGCCGCCGATCACGGCGCCGCCGCGATCTGGTGCAGCACGCTGCACCTGATTGGCGACAAACCGGGCCGGCTCCGCGAGCTCATCCGTACATACCCTTATCCCGTCCACCGGGCGAACTGCCACAATAAAACTGTACCAAACACTTTTCGTGCAAAGACTTCTAGAGGAATGGACCCAGAACCCGGACGAAGCCCTTTCCTCTGCACAGACCGATGAAAAGCGTATGGAACACTAATTGCATCTGTTGCTGGCGATTTCGCCGACCACATCCCTTCCGAGGATTCCTGCCATGCTGCCTGCCCCGTCCCCGATGCTCCGTCCGGTCCCGTTCCGTGCGACCGCCATCTGCGCCGCCCTCGCACTCGCATTGCCCACCGCCGTGCATGCCCAGCAGCAGGAGCAGCCTGCCGCTTCCGCTCAGGTTCCCTCGGAAAGGGAGTTCTCCCTCCCCGCGGGGCCGCTGTCCGCCACCCTGCAGGCGATCGCCAGGATTGGTGGAAAGCGCATCCAGTTCGAGGAAGCGGACGTGCAGGGGCTCCAGGCACCGGCGATCGCCATCAGAACGACGGTGCAGGGTGCCGTCCAGACCGCCGTCTCGGGCAGCGGCCTGACCATGAACACGAACCCGGACGGCTCGATCCGCGTGTTCGTGCAGCAGCTGGCAGCCGTGGCCGTCACCGCCCAACGCGACGAGGCGGAAACCGGCTTCCGCGCGTCCAGCTCGTCCACCGCGACGCGCGGCGGCGCCGACCTGCTCGACGTGCCGCAGTCGGTCACGGTGCTGACGGCCAAGGTGATGGAGACCCAGCAATCGGCTTCCGTCGAGGATGCGCTGCGCAACGTCGCCGGCGTGGTGGTGCAACCCGCCACGCAGGGGGCCAACGCGTTCAACATCCGCGGCTTCAACACGGGCACCGCCACGCTGTCCAACGGGCTGAGCGATCCCAACTCCGTGAAGACCAACATCGCCGGCGTGGAGCGCGTCGAGATCCTCAAGGGACCGCAGGCCCTGCTGGCCGGTGCGAACGCCCTGGGCGGCACCTTGAACATCGTCACCAAGAAGCCGACCACCGAGCGCATCCGCGACGTGTCCTTGAGCTACGGCAGCCATGCCGAGCGCACCGGCACCATCGACCTGGCCGGTGCCATCAACGACAGCAAGGAATTCAGCTACCGCCTGATCGGATCGGCGACGCGAGCCGGCGGCAGCTCCGCCGGCTACGACGGGCGCTCGCAGACCTATGGACTGGGCGAGGTGCGCTGGAAGAACGCGGACACGGACTTCATCGCCGGCGTGTCCGCCGACAATTCGCGCTCGGTGCTGGACCGGTACACGGTGGCGATCCGGGGCTACATCGAGCCGCCTCCACCGACCCTGCCCGGCAACCCGGGCAATGGCATCGAAACCCGGACGCGCTCGGTGTTCTACACGCTGCAGCACTCCTTCTCGGACGCGCTGCAGTTCAGCAGCCGCATGCAACGCGTCAGCACCGACATGGACCTGTCCGTCTGGACGCCCCAGTTCCCGGTCAGCACGCCCAACCTGCTGCTGAACTACAGCGGCACCATGGTCAACTCGAACCAGACCACCACCAGCGGCGATCACTACCTGAGCTACAAGTTCAAGACCGGCCCGGTGGAGCAGCGCCTGGTGGCCGGCGTCAACCACAGCGATTACAGCTACGACCAGACCCAGTACACGGGCCCGAGAGCGGTGGTGCGTTTCGACCAGCCGACGCAGTACCCCTACCCTGCCCTCACGCGCAGCAATGACACCCGCTCCTTCAGCAACTACTCGCCGCAGGAGCAGCGGGGCCTGTACCTGCAGGACACCCTGAAATGGGAGCAATGGACGCTGGTGGCGGGCCTGCGCCACACGAGCCTGGACACCGGCCCCGGTCTCACCACCGTCTACACGAATCCTCCCACGCCCAGCACGGTGTCGTCCAAGAAGTCGTTCGGCAGGAACACCGTCAATGCCGGCCTGATCTACAACCTGGACTGGAACACGTCGGTCTACGGCAGCTACGCCGAAGGCTTCTCGCCGCTCTTCTCCGACCTGAACATCTGCGGCACCAGTTCGGCGGCCACGCCGCCTACCCTGTCCAAGAGCAAGGAACTGGGCATCAAGAGCAATGTGGAAGACCGCTTCTCCTGGTCGGCCGCCGTGTTCCAGATCGACCAGGTCAACCTCCTGCGGCGCAACCGCCCGCAGAACTGCAACGACCTGATCGACGGGCAGCGGTCGCAGGGCGTGGAGCTGGAGGCCTCGGGCAAGCCCATGCGCGGGCTCAACCTCATCTTCAACTACTCCTACAACAAGCGCAAGAGCATGACCGATCCGACGGCGCGTCCCGGCGTGGGGCCGAACACGCAAGTCAGCGCGTGGAGCACCTACGACTTCCAGTCGGAACGGCTGCGCCACTGGAGCCTCGCTTTCGGCATCAGCGCCTGGGGCCAGTCCCTGCTGGGCGTCACCGACACCGCGACACGCTCGCCGGGCGGCGCCCGCATCGACGCCGGCGTCGCCTACACGCAGCCGGAATGGTCCGTGCGGCTGGGCGTGAAGAATCTGGCGAACCGCACCCTGTACGGTTTCTCCACGAGCACCATGTTCGTGCCTGTTTATGACAAGCGCACGTTCATGCTGACCTACCAGCGCAAGCTCTGACGGCACGCCGCTCATCGCTGCCCCGCCCCCGCGCTCCCATCCAGGCCTTCTGCGCTCATGAACATCCACCAACGTCCCCGACTGCGCGACCTGATCCTGCCCTACTGGACTTCGCGCGAGAGCTGGCGCGGCTGGGTCCTGCTCGCGATCAAGCTGACGCTCATGTTCACCAGCGTCTATGTGGCTGTCTGGAGCAACCGGCTCCAGGGTCAGGTGGTGGATGCGCTGGTGAAGCGGGAGTGGGACGGCATCTGGCGCAGCCTGGGCCTGTCATGGATCGCCGGCATGGTCGCCATGCTGGTGTCGATGGTGCTTCTCTTCGTGGTGACGGAACTGCTGCAGTACGAATGGCGCACCGCCATGACGCGCCGGTACCTGGCGGCGTGGACGGAGCGGCGCGCCTACTACGCGATCGAGCGGGACAATCGCCTGGACAACGCGGACCAGCGCATCTCGCAGGACATCCCCCGGTTCATCGAACTCACGCTTTTTCTTTTTCTCAATCCGATCCACGTGGTGGTCTCGGCCATCTCGTTCAGCGTCGTTCTCTGGAACCTGTCCGGCACGCTGCAGTTCACGTTATGGGGCATCGGCTTCTCGATCCCCGGGTACATGGTCTATCTGGTGTATGCGTATTCGGCCGGCGCGCTGCTGGTGTCGCACCTCACCGGGCGTCCGCTGATCCATCTCTTCAACCTCCGCCAGACCGTCGAGGCCAATTTCCGCTACCGCGGCATGCAGTTGCGGGAAAACGCCGAGCAGATCGCCTTCTACGACGGCGGCGCGCGCGAGCACAAGCGCCTGGACGAATCGTTCGAAGAGGTGCGCGCCAACTGGCGGGACATCATCGTGCGCAATGCCAAACTGATCCTGGCGCGCGAAACCTATACCCACACCTTTTCCAGCCAGCTGCTGCCCACGGCCGCGGCACTGCCGCGCTACCTCTCCGGCGCCATCACGATGGGCGACGTGACGCGCGTCGGGGGCGCCTTCACCGCCGTCAGCAGCAGCCTGGTCTTCTTCAGCCTCGCCTACGTCAACTTCACCGAGTGGTGGGCCCTCGGCAACCGGCTGCGCGGCCTGCTGGGCGCCCTCGACGAAGCGAAACAGCGGCCGGCGGGCATCCACGTCGCTCGGACGCCCGAGCCTGCCATCGAGGCACATCGCCTCGCGCTGCAAAAGCCCGATGGCCAGCCGCTCGCCACCATTCCCGCGGTCCACATGCGCAAAGGCGAGCGCTGGCTGGTGCGCGGCGCCTCGGGCGCCGGCAAGAGCACGCTGCTGCGGGCCGTGGCGGGCATCTGGCCCTATGGCGAGGGCGACATCCGGCAGCCGGACGGCGGCCGGATGATGTTCCTGCCGCAGCGCAGCTACATCCCTCAGGGCACGCTCAAGGCCGCCCTCTGCTATCCGGGGCAGCCCGGCGATTTCGACGACGGACGCGTGCGCCAGGCGCTGCAGGAAGTGCGGTTGCCGGCGCTGGCCGACCGCCTGCACGACAGCGACCGCTGGCAGCAGAAGCTCTCGGGCGGCGAACAGCAGCGGCTGGCGATCTGCCGAGCGTTGCTGCACCGGCCCGACTACCTCTTCCTGGACGAGGCGACCAGCGCGCTCGACCCGGATACCGAGCGGGCGCTCTACCAGGCCCTGGTGCATGCGCTGCCGGAGAGCACCCTGGTCAGCGTGGCGCACCGCGAATCGCTCGTTGCCTACCACGACCATGTGCTCGACCTCACGCCCCAGCACGGCGAAGCCCCAGGCCAGGGCGGCGGCCCCGTACCCGCTCCGGGCACTGCCTGAATCCGCCTGCGCTTTTTCCGCTCACTTCCCGATCCCTCACAGCCACCGAACCATGCCTTCCAACGTCATTCCCGTCACCGACGCGACCTTCGCAGAACAGGTCCTCCAATCCTCCGGCCCCGTCCTGGTGGACTTCTGGGCCGAATGGTGCGCCCCCTGCAAGCAACTGCTGCCCATCCTGGACGACATCGCCGAGGAATACGCGGGCGAGGCCCGCATCTGCAAGATCAATGCGGACGACAACCAGGCGCTGGCCCAGCAGTTCCAGGTGCGCGGCCTGCCCACCATGATCCTTTTCGTGGACGGCAAGGAAAAGACCCGTCTGGTGAGCCTGGTCTCCAAGACACGGATCGCCCAGGTCATCGACGAATGCCTGGAGGCTTGACATGGGCATGCACGCATACCATGGTGATCCGCAACGGCGACAGCAGGTGGTCGACCGGCTGTATGGCCTGGAGCGCACAGGCCGCTGGGAGCACCGGCCCCTGTACTGGAACGGCGAGGTCGGCAGCTTCATCGGGACCCTGCTGCGGGGCGACGACCTCGGGCGCTGGGAGGCGGAGTTCGGTCTGCCGAAATGGCTCGCCCTGGCGATCGACTCCATGGTCGCCGCCAACCCGGCGCTGGGCGTGGCCTGGGGCATCCACCTGCTGCAGGGCATTCCGGTCGGCATGCCGATGGACACGATGGGCAGCCGCAGCCTGCTGGAACTGCTGAAGGGCCGCAGCCTTGGGCTGCTCGGCCTGGAGGGGGCTGCCGCCCTGGCGGAGGTGCTGGAAGGCGTCGCCGCGCTGCATGCGGCGCGGCTGGCGGGGCAGGACGTCGACAGCGCCCGCTGGCGCGCAGCGCGCCGAGCGGCGGTCGCGCAGACCAATGCCCAGGAGCCCGGATCGGTCGCGGCGGCCGCGGGATCGTGCATCGAAGCGGCCGCCTGGGACCCGGCGCAGTCCCGCAGTGCCGTGTCCGACACGCTGCGCGGATGGATCAACGCACGCGTCGCCGCCGAGATGGCGGTCTACCCGTGGGGCAAGTCGGACGACGAAGACATGAAGCAGCTTCTGGAGATCCTGCACGCGGAGGACAAGGCCCGCCGCGCGCCCGGAGACACCGCCCACACCAACGTCTTCCTCCTGCTGGAGGAAAAGCATCCCGAGAAAGCCCTGCGGCTGAGGACCTATTACCGATACCAGAAGAGCCAGTACGCCCGGCAGTGGCGACAGGCAGCGCTGGTGCTGCAGAACGTCCTGCATGCGGCCGAGGGCGACGCGCCCGCAGCCCTCATTCCCCGCGCCCACCTGTTCGCCAACCCGGTACGTGCCGCCATGGCCATCAGCCCGGACGGCCAGTGGCTGGCCTGGCTGGCCGACGGCGACGGCGTGATGAACATCTGGGCCGCCCCCACCAGCAGCCCGCAGGAGGCTCGCCAGATCACGCGGGACACGCGGCGCGGCATCCAGGCGTTCCACTGGACGTACGTCCCCGGCATGCTGCTGTTCTCGCAGGACCGCGACGGCGACGAGAATTTCCGGCTCTTCGGCGCCGACCTCGCGGACGGCTCCCTGCGCGCCCTGACGCCCGCCGCTCCGGGCGTACGCACGGGCGTGCAGGGCATCAGCCGGCGGCGCCGCGACGAGATCGCGATCGTCTCCAACGCGCGCGACGCACGCTTCTTCGATGTGCACGTGCTGCACCTGCGCACCGGTGCGATGCAGTGCGTGCAAGAGAACACGGGCTTCGCCGGCTTCCTGCTGGACGATCGGTACGAGGTCCGGCTGGCCGTGCGCAACACGCGGGACGGCGGCAGCGAATGGCTGCGTCGCGATGCCGCGGGCGCCTGGCGGCCGTGGCAGGTTTTCTCGGCGGAGGACGGGCGCAGTTCCGCGCCCACCCATTTCGACGCCGAGGGCCGTACGCTCTACGCCTACGACAGCCGCGGCCGCGACACCGCCGCGCTGGTCGCGATCGACTGGGAGAGCGGCGCCGCCACCGTACTGGCCGAGGACCCGCGCGCCGACATCGGCGGCATGCTCACCGATGCCGCCAGCCACCGCCCGCTGGCCTACGGCGTCACCTACGAGCGCTTCCAGCTGCACATGCTGGACGACGCCCTCCGGCGCGACATCGAGACCCTGGACGGCGCGGCCGGAGACGGCGAATGGCGCCTGACCGCGCGCACCGAAGACGACCAGCGCTGGATCGTCGCCATGTCGTCGGACACGCGGCCCTCGTCGTCGTGGATGTACGACCGCCAGGCGCGCACGCTGCAGCACCTGATGGACCTGCGCCCGCGGCTGACCTGGGCCCCGCTCGCGCGGATGCAACCGGTCGTCATCCCCGCGCGCGACGGGCTTCCGCTGGTGTCCTACCTCACCGTGCCCGTGCATGCCGACGCGGGCGATCTGCGCACCCGCGCGCCGCTGCCGCTGGTGCTGCTGGTGCACGGCGGCCCGTGGTCGCGCGACACCTTCGGCTTCAACCCCATGCACCAATGGCTGGCGAACCGCGGCTACGCCGTGCTGAGCGTCAATTTCCGCGGCTCGACGGGCTTCGGCAAGCGCTTCGTGAATGCGGCGGACGGCGAATGGGGCCGCAGGATGGACGAGGACCTGGAGGATGCCGTCGCCTGGGCGCTGGAGCGCGGCATCGCCGAACCGCGGCGCCTGGCCATCTTCGGCGCCAGCTACGGCGGCTTCGCCGTGCTGTCGGCGCTCACCCGCTACCCATCGCGCTACGCCTGCGGCATCGACGTGGTGGGCCCCTCCAACCTGGAAACGCTGCTGGCGTCCATTCCCGCCTACTGGGAGGCCGACCGCGTGCGCCAGCACCGTGCGATGGGCGACCCGGCCACCGAAGAGGGACTGGCCCGGCTGCGCGACCGCTCGCCCCTGCACCGCGCCTCGCAGATCCGCTCGCCCCTGCTCATCGCGCAGGGCGCCAACGACCCGCGGGTGAAGCAGGCCGAGTCCGAGCAGATGGTCGCCGCCCTGCGGCACAGCGGCATACCCGTGACCTACGCGCTCTACACCGACGAGGGGCACGGCTTCGTGCGGGAAGCCAACCGCATGTCATTCAATGCGCTGTGCGAAGACTTCCTGAGCCGCCACCTGGGTGGCCGCGCAGAGCCCTGGTCGGAGGCGGACCATCCGGGCCATTCGCTGCAACTGGCGGAACACGCCGCGCACCAGGCCGCATGATGGATGCCACGGCCCTTTCTCTGCAGGCGCCGCGGCCCGGCGAGCAGCGCACCCGCCAGCGCGCCTGGGAAGCCGAGTGCATCGCCCGGATCGAGGCGGACTTCCGCCGTTCGGCCGACACCCACCTGATCCCGATGCCGCTGCCGGGCTACCCGGGCATCGACGCGTACTTCAAGGACGAGTCGAGCCACCCGACCGGCAGCCTGAAGCACCGTCTTGCGCGCTCGCTGTTCCTGTATGCGCTCGCCAACGGCTGGCTGCGCGAGGGCGCGCCCGTGATCGAAGCCTCCAGCGGATCGACGGCGGTGTCGGAGGCTTATTTCGCGCGCCTGCTCGGCTTGCCGTTCATCGCCGTGGTGCCCGCCTCCACGTCGCGCGAGAAGATCGCGGCGATCGAATTCCATGGCGGGCGATGCCGCCTCGTGCAGCGGGCCTGCGATCTGCATGCGGTCTCGGTGGTGCTGGCGCGGGAGAGCGGCGGCCACTTCATGGACCAGTTCCTGTATGCCGAACGCGCCACGGACTGGCGTGCGAACAACAACATCGCCGAGTCCATCTTCCGGCAGATGCAGAAGGAACCCCATCCCGTGCCGGAGTGGATCGTCTGCAGCCCGGGCACGGGCGGCACGTCCGCCACGCTGGGGCGCTACGCACGCTACCAGCAGCATCCCACCCGCATCCTCTGCGCCGATCCGGAGACGTCGGTGTTCTTCGACTACTACGACGGCCTGCAGCGGGGCCACCCGGACCCGGGCCTCACGGTGCCCGCCGGTTCGCGCATCGAGGGCATCGGGCGCCCCCAGGTGGAGCGCAGCTTCATAGCCGGCTGCGTGGATGCCATGGTCAAGGTGCCGGACGCGCTGTTGCTGGCCGCCATGCGCCACGTCTCCGCAGTGCTCGGCCGCAGGGTGGGCGGCTCCACCGGCACCAACTTCGTCGGCCTGCTCTGGGCGGCGCAGCGGATGGCGGCGCAGGGCTGCGAAGGCTCGATCGTCTCGATCCTCTGCGACAGCGGAGACCGCTACGCCGGCAGCTACTACGACCCCGGCTGGTACGGGCTCCAGGGCATCGACATCGCGCACGCGGACGGCCAGCTCGCCGCCTTCCTCCAGGGCGCGCCCCTGCAGTCCGCGCTGCGCCACGCGCACGCCGCGGCGTGAGGCCGCGGCCCCGCCGAACCGACAGCCTGCAGACCCCGCTCAGGAAGGCCCGGACGCCATGAACAGAAAGCCCCCGAAGAAAGACCTGCGGGACCGCGCCCCGGGCATCGCCGCAGTCGTCGCCCTGCACGTCGGCCTGGCCTACGTGCTGGTGACGAGCACAGCGCTCACGCCGCCGAAAGCAGTGGACAAGGATTCCCTGCTGGTGACCCTCGTGCCCGAACCGAAGCCGGAACCGGCCATCCCGGCGGCGGCGCCGCCACCGCCGCCTCCGCCGGTCCCCCCGCCTCCGGCCCCGCCTGCCCCGCGCCCCCCGGCACCCAGGCCGCCCGCCCCGAAGCCTCCGCCGCCGCCGAGGCCCGCCCCCGAGCGCGCGGCCACGGAGCCGGTGCCGCCGGCGCCGCCCGAACCGCCGGCGCCCGTGCCCCCTGCGCCGCCCGCACCTGCGGCCCCGGCGCCCGCGCCCGCGCCTGCTCCGGCGCCGGCACCCGCCCCGGCGGCACCCGCCAACGTGTCGGTGGAACTGGTCTGCTCCAACTACGCCGAAGTGCAGCAGGCCGTGGGCTATCCCTCGCGCGCCCGACGCCAGGGGCTGGAGGGCACCGTGGTCGCCGAATTCAACGTGTCGCCCAGCGGTGCGGTGGAGAACCTCCGCATCGCCAGCGCCAGCTCCGACCTGTTCTCCGGCCCCGTGCTGGAGGCCATGCGCGACCTGCGCTGCAAGGGCCAGGGCGTGCCGGTCCGCGTGCGCGTTCCCTTCAGTTTCCGCCTGAGATAGCCACCGGTCTCAGCCCCCCTCACAGGCCGCCCCATCGTCCTCACGCGTCCATTTCCATCGATCCGCCCGCCCCTTTTTCTGGAGAGCCCACCATGTCCCACCGTCCGTTCCATCTCCCTTCCCTGCGCGGCCTGGTCGCGGCGCCGCTGTGTGCGCTGGCCCTGCTGGCCCTCCCCGCCGCCGCTTTCGCCCAGGCGGCCGGCCAGGCCAATCCGTACGGCTTCAAGGCCATGTGGGAACACGGCGACCTGGTCTCCAAGGGCACGCTGTTCATCCTGCTGATCATGTCGGCCGCCAGCTGGTACGTGATCATCACCAAGCTGCTGGAGCAGCGCCGCGTGCACCGCCAGACGCGCCTGGTGCAGGCCGAGTTCTGGAACCGGGGCGACCTGCGGGGCTCGACCCAGGCGCTGCCCGACTCCAGCGTGTTCCGCTACGTGGCCGAGGCCGGGCTCGTGGCCCAGAAGCAGTACGAAGGCCCGCTGACACAGCAGGTCGATCGCAACAGCTGGCTCAGCCAGTCGGTCATGCAGGCCATCGATGCCGTCGGCGACCGCCTCCAGGGCGGCCTGGCCGTGCTCGCCACCGTCGGCTCGACGGCGCCGTTCGTGGGCCTGTTCGGCACCGTCTGGGGCATCTACCACGCGCTCACGGCCATCGGCCTGGCGGGCCAGGCCAGCATCGACAAGGTGGCCGGCCCGGTGGGCGAAGCGCTCATCATGACCGCCATCGGCCTGGCCGCGGCGGTGCCTGCGGTGCTGGGCTACAACTGGCTGGTGCGCCGCAACAAGGCGGCTCTCGACGAGGTGCGCGACTTCGGCACCGAACTCCACACGGCCCTGCTGGGCGGCAAGCCGGCCGTCACCCTGGAGCGCTGACCATGGCGATGAACGTCGGCCAGGACGGCGGCGATCCGCTGGTCTCGTCCATCAACACCACGCCGCTGGTGGACGTGATGCTGGTGCTGCTGATCATTTTCCTGATCACGATTCCGGTCGCCACGCAGACCGTGCCGGTGGCCCTGCCCCGCGAAACCAACGACCCGCGCCAGGCGAAGATCGAAGACATCAACCTGTCGGTCACGCGCGACGGCGCGGTCTACTGGAATGCCGCGCCCATCACCCTGCCCGAGCTGCGGCAGCGGTTCGCCGCGCTGGCCACCGCCACGCCGCAGCCCATGGTGCAGGTGTATGGCGACGCCTCGGCCACCTACCTGCCCGTGGGCCGCATCGTCCGGGCCGCGCAGGACGCCGGCATCCAGAAGCTCGGTTTCGTGACCGAGCCGGTATCCAACCCCTGACAGGAGACACGCCATGGCACTGCCACGACGGGGCAAGAAGCAGGACGCCGCGCTGATGATGGAGATCAACACCACGCCGCTCATCGACGTGATGCTGGTGCTGCTCATCATGCTGATCATCACCATCCCGATGCAGCTGCACACGGTGGAGCTCGATCTGCCCGTGCCCACGGACAGCCCGCCTCCGCCTCAGAAGGAGCCGCGCATCGTCCGCATCGCCATCGGGCCGGAAAGCGCCATCCGCTGGAATGGCGAACCCATCGATCTCTCCACGCTCAACGAGCGCCTGCTGTCCGCATCCCTGCAGCCCGACCACCCCGAATTGCGGGTGCGCCCGGACGTGGATGCCAACTACTCGGCCGTGGTGCATGTGATGGCCTCCATCCAGCGCCACGGGCTCACCAAGGTCGGGCTGGCCGGCCAGGAACAGTTCGACTGACCCGCCCGCGTTGCCGCAGAAGGAGACGGCTGACACCGCGGGCCCGCCGCCTCGCGGACAATCGGGGGCATGACCCCTCCCGAATCGATGCGCCTGGACAAGTGGCTGTGGTGCGCCCGCTTCTACAAGACGCGCGCGCTGGCGGTGGAAGAAATCGGCAAGGGCCGCGTCACCGTCAACGGGCAGGCCGCCAAGGCCTCGCGCGAACTGCGCCCCGGCGACACCGTCGCGCTGCGCCAGGGCGTGGTGCCGCGCACCGTGGTCGTGCGGGGCCTGAGCGGCATGCGCGGCCCGGCCGTGGTCGCGCAGCAGCTCTATGAGGAGACACCCGAGAGCATCGCGTCGCGCGAGCAGGCCGCGGAAATGCGGCGCCTCGCCCCCGAGCCGGCGGCGAGCCTGCACGAGGGCCGCCCGACGAAGCGCGACCGCCGCGAGATCGACCAGGCCCGCGACTGGGGCAGCCGCTGGAGCGCCGCGATCGACGAATGAGGGTGTGGGCCGCGGAGGCGGCGATGCTCAGGGCAGGTTGCCGGACTGCGGCCTGAGCATGCGCAGCACGACGTTCAGGTAGTCGTCCATGCGCTGGCGTGCGCTCTCGGCCTCACGCTCCAGCTCCCGCAGGCTTTTGCCGCCCTCGCCCTCCTGCGCAGCCCCCTCGCCCAGACAGATGGCGGACTGGCGCCGTGCCAGCCGCATCTCGGCGGTCTGCCAGTCGCGGCGCAACTCGCTCCACTGCTCCGACGCCGCCTGCAGCGCGGGCGCGCGGTCGGCCTCGGCCGTGACGACCCGCGGGGGGGCCGCGCGGTGCGCCGGGGGAGCGGACGATCGCCTGCGCCGCAGCCCGTCCTGGCCCAGCGAAGAGCGGGCCACGGCGAAGGTCTTCTCCGCCGCCATGTCCTCGCTGGCCCATCGGCCGCGCGCCGCATACCAGGCGCCGTTGCCGACGGACCACGCCCCGCGCCACCCGTCGCCGCTCGGCCATACCATGATGCCCACCCTGCGGCCCGCATGCTCTCGGTACCGCACGGGTTCACGCGCTGCGGGAACGGATGCGGGGATGCCGGCCGGCATGTTCCGCAGACTGGTGGTAGGTTGGATGTCCATGCCCGCTGGGAGGCAAACGGCGTTCCCGAACGCGCGGGTAGCAATATCCGCATATCGCCTACCCGCATTTGTCAGAAGCGCCGTAAAAATTTCCCGCGCCCGCGCGAAGCGCGCGCTATGGCCGAGCAGGGTTCATCGCGCGGCCTCCATTTGCCCTTCCGCGCAGGCAGGATGAGCTAGCATCTGCGCCCCAGCCGCATCCACGCGCCCCGAGCGCGCACCCACAAGGACAAGAGATGGACCAGATCACCCCGGGCGATACCGAGGACGCCGCGGCCCCGGCGGCGGACGGCCCGTCGCCCCTCCCGGGAGACGGCGTCCTCACCTCCCCGCCGGTGGTCGGACTCGGGGGCTCCGCCGGCGCGATCCAGGCACTGCGCGAGTTCTTCGCCGCCATGCCGCCGCAGCCCGGCATGGCCTTCGTGGTGGTCCTGCATCTGTCGCCCGAGCACGAGAGCATTCTGGCCGAGCTGCTCCAGCGCGTCACCGCGCTGCGCGTGCTGAAGGTGACCGGCATGGTGTCGATGGAGCCCGATACCGTGTACGTGGTGCCGCCCGGCAAGGTATTGGAAGTGCGCGACGGCTCGCTGGTGCTCGCGCCCCTGCCCCCGGACCGCCACCGCCATGTCGCCGTGGACCTGCTGTTCCGCACCCTCGCGGATACCCACGGCGCCAGCGCCACCGCCATCGTGCTCTCCGGCGCCGACGGCGACGGCGCGATCGGCATCAAGCGCATCAAGGAGCGCGGCGGCCTCACCATCGCGCAGGACCCGGAAGAGGCGCAGGTGGACGGCATGCCGTCTTCGGCGATCGCCACGGGCATGGTCGACTGGGTGCTTCCCGTCGCCCAGATGGCCGAGCGCGTGATCGAATACCACCGCATGGCGCCACGGCTGCGCCTGCCCGCGTCCCGCACTCCGGCGCCCTCGCCGTCCCTGGCCGAGGCCTCGGACGAGCGGGCGCTGCGCGAGGTGCTGTCCCTGCTGCGCCACCGCACCGGGCGCGATTTCGGCGACTACAAGCGCGCCACCGTCGTGCGGCGCATCGGGCGCCGCATGCAGGTCAACGGCATCGCCACCATGGCAGGCTACCTCGACTGCCTGCGCACGCGCCCCGGGGAAGCCGGCGCGCTGCTGCAGGACCTGCTGATCAGCGTGACCAACTTCTTCCGCGATCCGGGCTACTTCGAGGCGCTGGACGCCCATCTGCAGCGGCTCTTCCAGGGCAAGAGCGGCGCGGACACGCTGCGCGTGTGGGTGGCCGGCTGCGCGACCGGCGAAGAGGCCTACTCGATCGCCATGATGCTCACCGAGCACGCCCGCTCGCTCGACGCGGCGCCGATGCTGCAGATCTTCGCCACCGACCTCGACGACGCCGCCATCCGTGCCGCCCGCGACGGCTTCTACCCCGCAGCGATCGAGAGCGACGTCTCGGCCGAACGGCTGCGGCGGTTCTTCGTGCGCGAGCGCAGCGGCTACCGCGTGCGGCGCGAATTGCGCGAGAGCGTGCTGTTCGCGGTGCACGACCTGCTCAAGGACTCCCCGTTCTCCCGGCTCGACCTGGTCTCGTGCCGCAACCTGCTGATCTACCTGAACCGCGAGGCACAGCACCGGGTGCTGGACACCTTCCACTTCGCGCTGCAGCCCGGCAGGACGCTCTTCCTGGGATCGGCCGAGTCGGTGGATGGCGCCGACCCGCGGTTCACCGTCGTCGACGAACAGCACCGCATCTACTGCCACCAGGCCGTGCCGCGCACGGAGCTGCTGCTGCCCGGCAGGACCGGCGGGCCCGCGATGGCGCACCTGCAGCCCGCCCCGCACCAGGGCCCGGTCACGCACGCCGCGGCGCTGCCGCAGCGCATCGCGGAAACGCCCCGCCTGTTCCCGCAGCCCCCCGGCGAGAAGCCCCCGTCGTGGGGCGAAGTGCACCTGCGCCTGCTCGAGCAGCTGGCGCCGCCCTCGATCCTCGTCGACGGCGAGCAGGAGATCCTGCACATGTCGCCCTCGGCGGGCCGCTTCCTGTCGTTCCACGGCGGCGAGCCCTCGCGCAACCTGCTGCGCCTCGTGCATCCCGCGCTGCGCATCGAGCTGCGGGCCGCGCTCTACCGGGCCGGCCGCACCGGGCAGCCCACGCTGCTGTCCGCCCTGGCCGTCGACACCGCCGGCGGCCTCTTGCGCGTCGCTCCCGAAGTCCGGCCCGTGCCGGATCTGGGGCCGGGCTGCGCGATCGTGCTGCTGCCCGTGGTGCCCGAGGCGCCCTCGCACGCGGCGGCACCGGCCGAACTGCCCGCGGATTCCGCCGCCGAGCAGCTCGACCGCGAACTCGAGATGCTGAATGCGCAGCTGCGCAACACCATCGAGCAGTACGAGGCCTCCACCGAAGAACTGCGCGCCAGCAACGAGGAGCTGCAGGCGATGAACGAGGAGCTGCGCTCGGCCACCGAGGAACTGGAGACGAATCGCGAGGAACTGCAGTCCATCAACGAGGAACTGACGACCGTCAACCACGAGCTCAAGAGCAAGGTGGACGAGCTGGGCCATGCGAACAGCGACATGCAGAACCTGATGGACGCCACCGCCATCGCCACGGTCTTCCTGGACCGGGACCTGCGCATCACCCGCTTCACGCCCTCGGCGGTCACGCTCTTCAACCTGATCGCCACCGACGTGGGACGGCCGCTGTCGCATCTGCGCACGCAGCTGCAGTACCCCGAGCTCGCCGACGACGCGCGGCGCGTGCTCGAACGCCTGGCGCTGGTGGAGCGCGAGGTGGGCGCGAGCGACGGCAACTGGTACCTCGTGCGCATGCTGCCCTACCGCACGCTGGACGACCGCATCGCCGGCGTGGTGCTGACCTTCGTGGACATCTCCGAGCGCAAGCAGGGCCAGGAGGCGCTGCGCCGCTCCGAGGACCGCTTCAGCGCCATCGTGAACCAGGCCGTGGTCGGCGTGGCGCAGACCGATCTCGAGGGCCACATCACCTTCGTCAACCGCCACTACAGCCACATGCTGGGCTACGGGCACGACGAGCTGATCGGCACGCAACTGCTCGACCTGATCCACCCGGGCGATCGCCAGCTGAGCGCGCACCTCATGCGCCGCCTGGCGGACCATGGCGAGCCCTTCCACATCGAAAAGCGCTGCCTGCGCAAGGAC
Source organism: Acidovorax sp. PRC11 (assembly GCF_031844105.1). Lineage (NCBI taxonomy): Bacteria > Pseudomonadati > Pseudomonadota > Betaproteobacteria > Burkholderiales > Comamonadaceae > Acidovorax > Acidovorax sp. PRC11. The sequence continues at coordinate 131,714 of NZ_JAUZUQ010000006.1, forward strand.
GGCAGCACGCTCTGGCTGCACAACAGCGTCAGCTACCTCGCGGACGCGCTGGGCCGGCCCACGGCGTCCATCGTGGTGTGCAACGACATCAGCGAACGCAAACGCGCCGAGAACGCGCTGCGCGAGAGCACCGAGCGGCTGCGCCTCGTCATCGAGAACGCGGTCGAGTACGCGATCTTCTCCACCGACCTGGACCGTCGCATCACCACCTGGAACAGCGGGGCCGAGCGCATCCTGGGCTACAGCGAGGGCGAGGCCGTGGGCCAGCTCGCCGACATGATCTTCACGCCCGAGGACCGCGCGGCCGGCGCGCCGCTCTCGGAAACGCGCACCGCATTGGCCACGGGCGGCGCGCTCGACGACCGGCTGCACCAGCGCAAGGACGGCAGCCGCTTCTGGGCCAGCGGCGCGCTCATGCCGATGCACGACGGCGCGGACGCGGTGGTCGGCTTCGTCAAGATCCTGCGCGACCAGAGCGACCAGCGCGCCAGCCAGCAGGCGCTCGAACAGAGCCGCTCCGACCTGATCAAGGCCCTGCGCGAGAACGAACAGGCCCGCGCCGCGCTGCAGGCGGCCGACGCGACCAAGGACCGCTTCCTCGCCGTGCTGTCGCACGAGCTGCGCAACCCGCTGGCATCGATCGCGAACGCATCGGCGGTGCTCACCACCGACTGCACGGAAGCCGCCGAACGCGACCAGGCCGCGCGCATCGTGCAGCGGCAGGCGCGCGCCATGGCGGTGCTGCTCGACGACCTGATGGACCTGTCGCGCCTGCGCCTGGGCCGCATGACCCTGCAGAAGCGCGAGACGCCGCTGGCCGAGATCGTCGACGCCGCGCTGGAGGCCACGCAGGCCGCCATCCGGGCCGCCGGCCACGAGCTGGTGATGGAGCTCCCCCCCGGCACCGTCCTGCTGGACGCCGACCCGGTACGCATCGCGCAGGTCCTCGCGAACCTGCTGAGCAACGCCGCCAAGTACACCCCGGACGGCGGCCGCATCCGCCTGTCGGCCGAGGTCGGCGCGGGGCGTATCGTTTTCTGCGTGGAAGACAACGGCATCGGCATGGACCCGGGCACCGTCGACGACATGTTCACCATGTTCTCGCAGAGTCCCGATGCGGGCGCGCGGCACACCCAGGGACTGGGCATCGGCCTCGCGCTCGTGCGCAACATCGTGGAAATGCACCAGGGCAGCGTGCGCGGCGAAAGCGCCGGGCCCGGACACGGCAGCCGCTTCACGGTGGAGCTGCCGCTGTCGCCCCAGCCCGGCGACCCCGAGGGGTCGCACGCTCCGCCTGCAGGCAGCGCGGGCGGCAGCCACCAGCCCCGCATCCTGCTGGCGGACGACAACGTGGACGTGACCTGGTCCATCTCGCACCTGCTGGACGGCTGCACGGTCGCCACCGCGGCGGACGGGCACGAGGCCCTGCGGAAGGCGCGCGAGATGGAGCCCGACGTGGCCGTGCTCGACCTCGGCATGCCCGGCATCGACGGCATCTCGCTGGCGCGCACCCTGCGCGCGGAGCCCTTCGGCGCGCGCATGCTGCTGGTGGCCGCCACCGGCTGGGGCCAGGAGAACAACCGGCAGCAGGCGCGCGATGCGGGCTTCGACGCCTACATGGTGAAGCCACTCGACGTGCGCGAACTGCAGCGGCTCATCCAGGAGCACCTGCCGCCGCGCTGAGCGGCCCCGCCGCGCGTCACCGCGCCACGGCGGGCTGCACGGCCTGCGCCTCGCGCACCAGCTCGGTCCCGGGCGTCCACGCGTACGAGGCCGATGCCGCCTGCGAGGGCGAGCCGTCCTGGTTCACCGCGTCGCGGTAGGCGAGCGACGATTCGCCCTCTTCCTGCGGCGTCTGCACGAACTGCGTGCCGTTCTTGCGGTAGCCGGTTTCTGCGTCCACCACCTGGCGCAGGTACTCGCGGTGGCTCTCGAATCGGATGAACGCAGGCAGTGCGCCATCGCCGATCACCTCGGCGGGGTCGCGCCGCTCCAGCCGCTTGAACAGTTCCTGCACCGCCTGGAAGTGCCCCAGTTCATAGTCCAGGAACATCTCCCAGATCGCGCGCACGCGGGGGTTGCTCTCCTGCTCCACGCAGCCGGCGTAGTTCCAGACCTCGCAGGCTTCGGAGATCAGCAGCTTCTCCAGCGGCGTCTCGCGCGGGTTCAGCATCGAGCCGTAGTGCGTGATGTGCTGCGACTCCACCGATGCGATCTCCGCATAGAGCTGCCGCGCCACCGGGTCGGCGAAGATCGGCCCGATGTTCATGTAGTAGTCGTGCGTCTGGTACTCGCCGCCCGTGAGCGTGAGCGCATGCAGCTTGGTCGCCAGCGTCGCGTCGGGCCCGTACGGCTCCAGCAGGTCATGCTCGGGCGCGCGGTGGTGCACCCAGGTCGGGCGCGACGGAACGATGTCGGTGTAGCCCTGGGTGATGTTGTTCGCGTCCTTGCCTTCCAGCCGGTCCAGCAGCGCGCTGTAGCGGTAGAGGTGGTCGAAGTCCTCCAGCAGCGCGTAGCGGTAGCCCTGCGCCAGGTAGCTGTCGGGCTCCAGCTGCGCGACCGATGCGGTGACCTCGATGGCCGTCTGCTCGTAGCCGATCGTGGTCTCCAGCGGCGAATGGTCCGCGCCGATCAGCCAGTTGATCGTCGTGGCCTGGTGCTGCTCGACGCGCATCAATTGCGCGATCTCCACGCGCGCGTCGGCGTTCATGCGCAGCAGGACCTGCTTGGTGCGCAGCGCGTCCAGCTCCACGCCGTTCATGAGGATGGCACGCACGCGCGTGAACGCATCGTCGTCGAGCTTGCTGATGGGCTTGCCCACCATGTCCTTCCAGCTGAGGCGCTGGCGGCCGAGGGCCGTGCCCTTGTCCTGGAAAAGATGGATCGTCATGGGATGTCCTTGGGTTCGTGGGGATGGGGGAAAAGGAAGGAGGGAGGAAGGGCACAGAGGGGCGGCGTGTCCGCCCTCTTCAGACCGCGTCGCTGGGCAGCGGCCCCGACACCACCAGGGCGCCGAGCCAGGCCTGCACGGTGTTCAGGTGCCGCTGCTCCTCGGTGAGCGCCTGCGCGAATTCGCTCACCAGGCTGGTCTCGCCCGCCTGCTCGGCGAGCTGGATCAGCAGCTCCCATCCCGCGTTGTCGGTGAGTTCCGCCGTCAGGATGGCCGAGAGCGCCTGCGCCAGCGTCGTGCGCGGGTCGGTCACCACCTGGATGAGGCCCATGGAGGCGGTGCCGATCACGTCGGCGCACGGCGTCTGCGCCGTCGGGTCGCCGCCGAGCTGGCGCATGGCGTCGCAGAGCAGCTGGAAGTGCTGCAGCTCCTCCGCGCGGATGCGCTGCAGCGTGGCCAGCGCCGAGGCATCGCCCATCAGCGCGGCGTCGTCGGTGCCCGCGCCGGCCGCCTTCACCGCGTCGGCGGGCGACGGCACCTTGGCACCGGCATTCACGGCCCCTTCGTACTTCACGATCAACGCGTCGTAGAGCCGCGTGCCGCCCCGCTCGAACGCGATGCGCTCGCCGATCTTGTCCAGCAGGATCTCGGGGTGCTCGCCCATCAGCTTGCTCACGCCCGTGCGCACCATGCCGCCGAGCGACGTGGGCGGCGGCACCGAGCCGAGCGGGCCGGCCTCCTGCCCATGCAGCAGGCGCATTTCCCGGGCCTGCGAAAGATCGATCGGCCCGGGCGGGGAGTACCGTGCGACGGCTTCCTCCATCGCCTGTGCGCCGGCCGGCGACGCCGAGGCGCCCGTGCGGTTCATACCCGTGGTGGTGGCTTCCATGAAAACTCCTTGTGCTTGCGGTTCATCGGGGGATCTGCGAACGGCCCATGATTCGCCCCACGCCCCCCACCCTGCGTAGGAACCCGCGCAAGATACGGCCCGCGTTACAGATGCCACCTCCAAAATTCCGCAGGATCTGTCGAGCCGAATGCATGAGCCGGAAAGCATTGCTGCAAATACCGGCTTCCCTGGAATAAATGACCATTGCTCTGCCGCTCGCTACGGCCGGGATGGCGACGCCCGCAGTGCCCTCCCCCATCCCTGCGGCGCTGCGACACGGCTTGTTTCTTTTGCATGCACAGCCGGCCCCCGCGCTCGGGCGACTTCGTAACACGGGCGTTTTTCCTACCTGCCGCAGCCGCTCGGCCGGGCTCGTTCCGCAGGCGATGGCATGGGCATTGCCACGTTCTCATCGACAGCGCTGCACTGCGCGGTCACATCCAACGCACCATTCGCAATGTTCCAAAGGAGAAATCACATGGCATCGAATCAAGGCAATCAAGGCAACCAAGGGAATAACCAAGGCAACCAGGGTGGCGGTTCCGGCCGCGGATTCGCCGGCATGGACCCGGAGCGCCAACGCGAGATCGCCGCTGAAGGCGGCCGCGCTGCCCACGCCAGCGGCAATGCCCACGAGTTCAGCTCCGAGGAAGCCCGCCGCGCGGGCAGCGCGAGCCACGGTGGCGGTGGCAACAGCACCCAGAACCGCAGCGGCAGCCAGGGCGGCGGCGGCAATACCGGCAGCAACAGTGGCGGCACGCGTGGCGGCAGCAGCGAGCAGCATGCCCAGGCTGGCCGCCAGAGCCACAAGAACGACCGCTGACGCGCAAGGGTGCGCGCGCCGGCGTCGGGCACGCTGTCATCCATCCGCCGCCCGCCAGTGGACGGATGAAGGACACGGCCCGACCGCCACACTCCGAAAGGCCACCGTTGCTCTCGCACCGGCGGCCTTCTCTTTTGCACCCGCCGCTCTTGCACCCGGCGGCAGGCCGCGGCCACGTCCGCCGCCGCCTACGGCGTCATGGCATCCGCTCCGACCACGGCGCGCCGGCCGTGCGCCTACCGTGGAACGTCGCCCGGCGGGTGGCACGCGCCTGGCCCTCCGCCGCCCCACTTTCCACTCTCCTCCCAAGGAAAACCAAGCCATGCAGAACGAGCAACTCCGCGAATCCGCCCGCCATCTCGTCGATTACGACGACCGCCGCGAAAGCGCGCCCTGCGAACACCAGGCCACGGCCATCGCCGCCGCCGGCCTGCTCTTCTGGGCGTTGGTGGGACGCAGCCGCACGCGCGCCGTGCTCCACGCGGCGATCGGCGGTGCGCTGCTGCTGCGCGCAGCGGGTGGGCGCGACGGGCTGCGGCGCTGGCTCCACCAACCCGCGCAGGAGCCTGCGCAAGAGCAGCCTGCCCGGACCGAGGCCTCCGCAGCGCCTTCCTTCGCCGATCTGCCGATGTGATTCCGCGGGCGGGGTGACGGGCGCCGGCAGCTCGCCCGGCACCCCATCGCGTCGTCAGGCGGGCCGGGGGTCCAGATGGATACCGAAGCCCGACGCGCCCGGAGCAAGATCCTCGCGCAAGTCCAGTTGGGGAACGCGGTAATCCCCGGCGTTTTGCCTCCGGAACGGAATTGGCCTGTCGGTGAAAAGGCCGTCCAGCCGCTGCCCCAGCGCATCGCAGGCCCTTGCAAATCCCGCTTCGTCGATCCGCCCCGTGCGGTAGGCCACATGCGGCGGCAGCACCTCGAACCCGGGGTAGAACAGGATGCCGTGCTGTATCGGGAACAGGATGTCCCCGATCGGCCCGTTGATGCCGCGCGGTCCGTAATGCGGCTCCCAGCCCCCGGCCGTCACCACCAGCATCGCACGCTTGCCCGCCAGCGTGCCCTCGCCGTACCTGTCTCCCCAGTGCGTGTCGGAATGCTCTCCCACGCCGTAGGCGAAACCGCAGGCGTACACCCGGTCCACCCACCCCTTGAGGATCGCCGGCATCGAGAACCACCAGAGCGGGAACTGCAGGATCACCGCGTCGGCCCAGAGCAGCTTCTCCTGCTCGTGCCCGATGTCGCTGCGCTGCGTACCGCGCTCGAAGGCACGCAGCGAATCCTCTGCCGCGCGGAAGCGCTCGCCGGCCCCATGGGCCGTGTCGTCGTCCGCATCCAGCGCGGCTTTCCAGCGCATCGCATACAGGTCGGACACCTGCACCGCATGGCCGGCCTGCTCCAGGTGCCGCACCGAGAAATCCCGCAGCGCACCGTTCAGTGACCGCGGCTCCGGGTGGGCATAGACGAGAAGAATGTTCATGGCGTTTTCCGTTCCATCGAAACCGTTGAAGATGGAAGCCACGATAGAAGCGCGTGCGCTATATTGGAAATGAATTTCCCACATGGCTGGTATTTCCATGAGCAATTCCCTGCGCCAGCTGGACCTGAACCTGCTGGTCACCCTCGACGCGCTGCTGGCGGAGCACCACGTCACCCGCGCGGCCGAGCGGCTGCACCTCTCGCAGCCCACGGTGAGCCTGCAGCTCGCACGGCTGCGGGAATATTTCGCCGATCCGCTGCTGCTGCCGGGCCCGCGCGGCATGCGGCCCACCGCCCGGGCGGGCGAACTGCGCGAGCCCCTGCGGCAGGCGTTGTCCGCGCTGGAGCAGGCCGTGGCGCCCTCGCGCCCGTTCGACCCGGCACAGTCGCAGCAGACGTGGCGCGCGGCGGCATTCGACTACGGCGCATTCACCGTGCTGCGGCCGGCGCTGGCCGGTCTGCGCGCCGCCGCGCCCGCCACGCGCCTGGCCATCGTGCAGGTACCGCCCGCGCAACTGGCGGCGCGGGCCGCGCAGGGAGAGATCGACATCGCCTTCCATACCGGCGCGGAAGCGCCACCGGACCTGCGCCGCAGGGTGCTGTTCACGGAACGCTATGTGCTCGCGGGCCGGGGCGGCCACCCGCGGCTCCGCCGGCGCCCCACGCTCGCACAGTTCTGCCGGCTGGAACATGCCATCGTCTCGCCCGACGGCGGCGGCTTCCACGGCGCAACGGACGCGGCATTGGCCGAGCGCGGCCTCTCGCGGCATGTGGCGTTGTCGGTACCGCACTTCCTGGCCCTTTCGGCCGTGCTCGCCAGCACCGATCTGGTGGCCATGGTGCCATCGCGGCTGGTGCGCGAAAACCCGGCACTGCGGATCGTCGAGCCGCCGCTCGACGTTCCGGGTTTCGACATGCTGATGCTCTGGCCGGAGCGCATCCACCGCGATCCCGCGCACCAGTGGCTGCGCGAGCACATCGCGCGATCGCTCTGAGCCGCGTCGGCAGGCAGGCAGGGAGGAGAAAAGAGTCGCGTCCACGTGGCAAAGCCCCGCACGCGCAAGGCGTGGCGGGGCTTTCTGACACGGGCATGGCGGGAGCGTTCCTGCCGGGCCGGTCAACCCATCAGCGGGTGGCGTCCTTCAGGTCTTCCTTGGCGTCGCCGTAGTTCTTCTGGACGTTGCCTTCGACCTGCTTGGCCACGCCCTTGGCCTGCTGTTCCGGGCTGTTGAACACTTCGCCGGTCTTCTGCTGCACCTTGCCGGCAACTTCCTTCGCGGCACCCTTGATTTGGTCGGTATTCATGGCGAGATCCTTTCGGTGGTGTGGTTTCGGGCACGGAAAAGTCCGATGCCTCACCGACGAAATTTACGCGCCATGCTTCGGCTCCAGGGCGGGCCGATGCCGCTGCCGTCCGTAAGGCCGAGCCTACAAGGCAGAGCCGTGACGGGCGGCGCCGCGGCCACGCTCCGGGCCTGTTCACTCGTTGTTCGGTGTCGCGCGCAGCCGTTCTGTATCGAACGCCAGCTTGCGCGCCAGCGCCCTGCGCACGGCATCGAGCGCGGTGGCGGGCACGAACTGGTCATGGAAGGCGTACAGACCCCTGCCGTCGTCGCCCAGCCACTCGCCGCTGCCCTTCAGGGTGGCGACGAACAGCAGCCGCCGGTCCTGCGATCGGGACCACATCGGCACGTCGGTGAACACCGCGGCGCAGGTGAGCGCGCCGTCGTCGTCCAGCACCTTCATGAAATCGAGCCGCAGCGGGCCCATGGGGCTGGAGATCGCCAGCGTGTCGAACGCCCGGGGCGGCTCGCCCTCGGGAAACGTGAAGCCGTACTGGCTCATGAGGCGCGACGCCTTGCCAAACAGCACGCAGAACTGGTTCCTGCGCTCCTCCGCCCCCTGGACGGCCCATTGGAAACCCGTCTCCACGGCCTTCAACGCCGCTTCATGCAATGCCGTGCCCATGTCCCTCTCCGCTGTGCCCATACGGATCGGGAATATACCGTCGAGCACCGTGCAGATGCTCATTTTTTCGCTGCGCGGCCGCGGTCCGCCCAGCACCGCATCGACGCCCGGGTCCTACCCGCCCCCGCGGCACGCACCGACCGCTCGCAGGTCGCTTCGCGTGCCGAATGGAGCCCAGGGCACCCGCCCCCCTCACAGGAGCCACGCATGACCTCGCCACAGCAGCCGCCATCGCAACCCATCCAATACCCCAACCAGCCCGGACAGCAGCCCATCACGGACGGCGACCCGGCCGATCTGCCGCCACCGCTGACCGAGGACGGCCCGGACCAGGCCAGTCCCGCGACCCAGGACCCGACCGGCCAGCGCGACATCCCGATCGAGACCTGACATGTTGCCGGCTGCCGGAAAAGGCCCCGGCAGAAAGCAAAAAACCCCTGAGCGATCGACTCGCTCAGGGGTTCATGCTTTGGCGGAAACGGAGGGATTCGAACCCTCGATGAGGCTCTACACCCCATACTCCCTTAGCAGGGGAGCACCTTCGGCCACTCGGTCACGTTTCCAATCCCGCTATTCTAACCCAAGATTCGCGCGCTTCAGCGAACTCAGGCGGCGGACGGCTGGTCGAGTTCGAAGGCCTTGTGCAGCGTGCGCACGGCCAGCTCGACGTACTTCTCGTCGATGACCACGGAGGTCTTGATCTCGGAGGTGGAGATCATCTGGATGTTGATGCCCTCTTCGCTCAGCACGCGGAACATCTTGGAGGCGACGCCCACGTGGCTGCGCATGCCGATGCCGACGATGCTCACCTTGCAGATCTTGGCGTCGCCGACGACTTCCTGCGCGCCCAGGGCGGGAACGACCTTTTCCTTGAGCAGATCGATGGTGCGCGCGAAGTCGTTGCGGTTCACCGTGAAGCTGAAGTCGGTCTTGCCGTCCTTGCTGAGGTTCTGGATGATGACGTCCACCTCGATGTTGGCGTCGGCCACGGCGCCCAGGATCTGGTAGGCGATGCCGGGCTTGTCGGGCACGCCCAGCACGGAGATCTTGGCCTCGTCGCGGTTGAAAGCGATGCCGGATACGACGGCTTGTTCCATTTTTTCGTCTTCCTCAAAAGTGATGAGCGTGCCGGAGCGGGCCTCTTCGTCGATGTCGATGTCCCAGGGCGTGAAGCTGGAGAGCACGCGCAGCGGCACCTTGTACTTGCCGGCGAACTCCACGGAGCGGATCTGCAGCACCTTGCTGCCGAGGCTGGCCATCTCCAGCATTTCCTCGAAGCTCACGGTGTGCAGGCGGCGCGCCTCGGCGACCACGCGCGGGTCGGTGGTGTAGACGCCGTCCACGTCGGTGTAGATCAGGCATTCGGCCGCCTTCATGGCCGCCGCCACGGCCACGGCCGAGGTGTCGGAGCCGCCACGGCCCAGCGTGGTGATGTGGCCGTGCTCGTCGATGCCCTGGAAGCCGGTGACGATCACCACCTTGCCGGCGGCGAGGTCGGCGCGCACGCGCTGGTCGTCGATGGATTCGATACGGGCCTTGGTGTAGGAGCTGTCGGTGCGGATCGGCACCTGCCAGCCGGCGTAGCTCACCGACTCCATGCCTTCGGCCTGCAGCGCGATGGCCAGCAGGGCGGAGGACGCCTGCTCGCCGGTGGAGGCGAGCATGTCGAGCTCGCGGTGGTAGGCGGAGGAAGCGCGCGAGGGAGCGAGTTCCTTGGCCAGGCCGAGCAGGCGGTTGGTCTCGCCGCTCATGGCGCTGGGCACCACCACCATCTGGTGGCCCGCCCGCGCCCACTTGGCGACGCGCTTGGCGACATTGCGGATGCGCTCCGTGGAGCCCATCGATGTGCCGCCGTATTTGTGAACGATCAATGCCATTGGATATCCGGGGTGACGGTACGAAGGCCGCGGCGCATAAGACGAGAAACAAGGAAAGGCACAGGACCGGGCCTGCGGGGATGGAGAGGCCCCCTGGGCCTCACAGGGGCCGGCGCCTGTAAGGCACGGGCTCTGTGGCCGAGGTGTTTTGGCGCGCCGCCGTGTTTCGTGCGAAGTGAGGGAAGAAGACCAAAACCCGTCAATTGTACCAACCGAGTCCATCGCCCTCGCGCACCACGAAGCCCCGCCCCACCTTGATGCGGATGCGGTGGCCGCGCGTGGCGCAGGCGGCGATCTGCTCGAGCAGTTCGCCGAGCTGCGCGGCCGAGGGGGTGGTGCCATGCACGGTGCGCAGCCAGTGGCGCAGCGCATTGCCCTGGCGCTCGCGGCCGAGGGCGCGCAGCGCCGCGATGCGCGGCGGCTGCCCGATCGCCTGCAGATCGGCCTCGGCCAACTCCCGCAGCAGCACCGCGGCCTCCGCCGCATGCGATGCGCTGCGCGCGAAGGTGTCGCGGAACTGCGGGAACGCGGCCTCCAGCGCCGGCAGCAGCCGCGCGCGGATGCGGTTGCGGGTATAGCGCTCGTCGGTGTTCGTCGGGTCCTCGACCCAGTCCTCGCCGCGGGCGGACAGCCACGCCCGCACGTCCGCGCCTGCGACTTCGAGCAGCGGCCGGTGCCAGTCGATCCCGCCGCGCCGCCAGTGGCCCGGCATGGCCGCCAGCCCCGCCACGCCCGCGCCGCGTGAGAGTGCGAGCAGCACCGTCTCGACCTGGTCGTCGGCATGCTGGGCGAACGCGATGGATGCCAGCGCGGGTTGCCCCCCTGCGCGGCGGATGTCGTCTGCACGACCGCCGCGGTTCTCTCCTTCAGCCAGCGTCCGCAGGGCCTCGTAGCGATGCCGGCGCGCCGCGTCCTCCGGGCTGTCACCCGCAGCATGCCGCGCATCCACCCGTGCAGTGCGCAGCGGCACGTTCAGGCGCTCGCACAGCGCCCGGCAGTGCGCCTCGAACCCGTCGGCCGCAACCTGCAGCCCATGGTGCACGTGCAGCGCATGCACCTGCCCCGGGAAGCGCTCCGCACACGCATGCAGCAGCGCCGTCGAATCCGCCCCGCCGCTCAGCGCCACCCCCAGCGGCAACGCCGGCCGGAAACGGTCCATGGCCGCGTCGAACGCCCGCGTCATCGCGCCGCCCTCTGCACAGGACAAACAAAAACGGCCCCGAAGGGCCGTGCGGCAGGCATGGATACGGATGTCCCCGACATCTCAACCTATCTCGTCTGCGAAACAGTTGGAGCCCGCCCGCTTGGCAATGCTGAAATGAACCGGCCGCGCAGGCAAGCGCATCCTCACAACCCATGCGACAGCGGAGAACCCCGGCGCCCGAACCCGAAGCGGCCTCGCCCGTCCGATGGCCGCGGAGCAGGCCAAGCCAGCAGACGCCGTGGAACCGGCTCCGCCGGGCCACTGGCGTCGTTCCCCTGCCCGCCGTGCGCAGCACGGCGAGAGCGGGGGGAAGGCGCGCAGCGCCTCAGGGGGGTGCGTCACCGTTCAGCGCGGGTATCGTTGAAACGCCCGTAGCTCTGCAGGCGCTCGTAGCGGCGGTCCAGCAGCTCGCGCACCTTGAGGTCCGCCAGCTGGCGGTAGGCATCGCCCAGCGCGCGCTTGAGGAAGGCGGCCATCTGCTTGTGGTCGCGGTGCGCTCCGCCCACGGGCTCGCTCACGATCTTGTCGACCAGGCCCAGCGCCTTCAGGCGGTGCGCGGTGATGCCCATGGCGTCGGCCGCGTCCTGGGCCTTGTCGCCGGTCTTCCAGAGGATGGAGGCGCAGCCCTCGGGGCTGATCACCGAGTAGATCGAATACTGCAGCATCACGACCTGGTCGGCGACGCTGATGGCCAGCGCGCCGCCGGAGCCGCCCTCGCCGATCACCGTGGTGATGATGGGCACTTCGAGCTGCGCCATCTCGAAGATGTTGCGGCCGATCGCCTCGGACTGGCCGCGCTCTTCCGCGTCGATGCCGGGGTACGCGCCGGGCGTGTCCACGAAGGTGAACACCGGCAGGTGGAACTTCTCGGCCGTCTTCATGAGGCGCAGGGCCTTGCGGTAGCCCTCGGGCCGGCTCATGCCGAAGTTGCGCGCGGCGCGCTCCTTGGTGTCGCGCCCCTTCTGGTGGCCGATGACCATGCAGGCCTGGCCGTTGAAGCGCGCCAGCCCGCCGATGATGGACAGGTCGTCGGCGAAGTGCCGGTCGCCGTGCATCTCGACGAAGTCGGTGAAGATCTCGCGCACGTAGTCGAGCGTGTAGGGACGCTCGGGGTGGCGGGCGATCTTGGTGATCTGCCAGGGCGTCAGCTCGCCGTAGATGTCCTTGGTGAGCTGCTGGCTCTTGCGGCTGAGCTGGTCGATCTCCTCGGAGATGTCCACCGCGCTCTCGGTCTGCACGTAGCGCAGCTCCTCGATCTTGGATTCAAGCTCCGCGATGGGTTGCTCGAAATCCAGAAAAGTCTTTTTCGCCAATTTGTTTTCTCCTTGGGGCTGGCCCCGGCGCGCACGGCGGCGGGGCGCTGCGCACGCAGTTCGCGGGAACGCGGTCGATCGGACGGGCGGTCAGTAGTCCACCGGCAGGGGTGCGAGCGACCGCCAAATATACCAACTCGCCACGCTGCACCAGGGTTTCCAGGCCTCGGCGACTTCGCGGGCATCGCTGCGGCTCACCGGGTCGCCCGAGAAATAGTGCTGGCTGATGCCCTGCAGCAGGGTGGCGTCGTCCAGCGGCAGCACGTTCGGCCGCGCCAGATGGAAGATGAGGAACATGTCGGCCGTCCAGCGGCCGATGCCGCGGATGGCGACCAGCTCGGCCGCGATGGCTTCGTCGTCCATCGCGTCCCAGTCCTTGACGTGCAGGCGGCCGGTGTCGAAGTGCAGCGCCAGGTCCACGAGGTAGTCCACCTTGCGGGCGGAGAGGCCGGCGGCGCGCATGTCGTCCACCTTGAGCTTGAGCACGTCGGCCGGCGTCATGCCGCGCGGCAGCGCGGCGAACTTGTCCCACACCTTCTGCGCGGACGCTACCGAGACCTGCTGGCCCACGATGCTGCGCGCCAGCGTGGTGAACGCGTCGCCGCGCGCCACCAGGGCGACGTCGCCCAGCTGCGGGATGAGCCGCTTCATGACGCGGTCCTTCTTGACCAGGTGGCGGCAGGCGTCCGCCCAGTAGCCGGGGGCGGTGGACGGCACCGCCGTCCCCGCTGGTTTCTTGCTGGAGGCCACGGATTACCTTGTCGGGACGGAAAACTGCTGCGCAGGCAGGAAGCGGAAAAGACGGGAAGGCAGGCTCACTGCGCGGCCTCCCAGGTGGTGCCGGCGGCGGAGTCCTTGAGCACGATGCCCTGCGCGAGCAGTTCGCCCCGGATGCGGTCGGCCTCGGCGAATTTCTTCGCCGCCTTGGCGGCCGCACGCGCGGCGATGTGCGCTTCGATCGCGGCGCCGTCCAGCCGCACGCCCTGGCGCAGGAACGTACCCGGATCGCCCTGCAGCAGCCCCAGGCAGCAGCCCAGCGCCTTGAGCAGCCCGGCCGTGCGCGCGGACCGGGTGCGGTTCACTTCGCCCGCCAGGTCGAAGAGCACGGCCACCGCCTCGGGCGTGCCGAAGTCCTCGTCCATGGCCGCCTTGAAGCGGGCGGCATGCGGATCGGACCAGTCGATCGCGCCGATGTCGTCCGGCGCCACCAGCGAGAGCGCCGTGTAGAGGCGCTTGAGCGACGAGCGCGCGTCCTGCAGGTGCACGTCACTGTAGTTGAGCGGGCTGCGGTAGTGCGTGCGCACGATGAAGAAGCGCACGCTCTCGGCGTCGTACTGCTCCAGCACTTCGCGGATGGTGAAGAAGTTGCCGAGCGACTTGCTCATCTTCTCGTTGTCGACCCGCACGAAGCCGTTGTGCATCCAGAAGCGCGCGAGCGGCTGGCCCGTCGCGCCCTCGCTCTGGGCGATCTCGTTCTCGTGGTGGGGGAACTGCAGGTCCGCGCCGCCGCCGTGGATGTCGAAGCTCTCGCCGAGCGTGGCGCAGCTCATGGCCGAGCATTCGATGTGCCAGCCCGGGCGGCCGGTGCCGAAGGGGCTGTCCCATTTCGCCTCGGGCGGCTCGCCGGGCTTGGCGGCCTTCCAGAGCACGAAGTCGAGCGGGTCCTGCTTGTCGTCCTGCACGGCCACGCGCTCGCCCGCGCGCAGCTCGTCGAGCGACTTGCCCGAGAGCTTGCCGTAGCCCGGGAACTTGCGCACCGCGTAGTTCACGTCGCCGCTGCCGGCGCGGTAGGCCAGGCCCTTGCCCTCCAGCGCGCCGATGAGCGCGAGCATCTGCGGCACGTATTCGGTGGCGCGCGGCTCGACCGTGGGGCGCTCGATCGCGAGCGCGCCGACGTCCTGGTGCATGGCCGCCGTCATCTCGTCCGTGAGTTCGCGGATCGTGATGCCCCGCTCCACCGCGCGGCGGATGATCTTGTCGTCGATGTCGGTGATGTTGCGCACGTAGGTGACGCGGTATCCACTGCTGCGCAGCCAGCGCTGCACCACGTCGAACGCCATCATCATGCGGGCGTGGCCGATGTGGCAGAGGTCGTAGATGGTCATGCCGCACACGTACATGCGGACATGGCCGGGCTCCAGCGGGGAAAAGTCCTCCAGCGCACGCGACAGCGTGTTGTAGATGCGCAAACTCATGGGGTGTCAGTGAAGAGGGGTGGTGGGCCGGGGGCTGCCCTCCGGGCCGTGCCGGCGCGGTCGCGCGGCACCTCGTGGTCCAGTCGGGCGGGGCGTGCGCAGCGTCTGCGCGCTGCGCGGTTCAGGAGCGGCAACAGCGCACCGGCATGGCAAAACCCCTCGGCTACAATTCGCGGCAGTATAAGGCCCGTTACCGATCGACACGTTCATACCCCCTTCCCATCCATGACGCACGCCCGCCGCCCACTCTCCCATCTCCTGCGACTGCTTGCGTTGTCGGCCCTGCTGGGGGCGCCGCTGGCCCATGCGGACGACTATGCGGAGATCACCCAGCTGCTGAAGGCCGGCAAGGCGCAGGAAGCGCTCGCCAAGGCCGACCAGCGCCTGCTGGCGAACCCGCGCGATCCGCAGCTGCGCTTCCTGCGCGGTGTGGCGCAGGCGGACTCGGGCAAGCAGACGGATGCGGTGGCCACGTTCACCAAGCTGACCGAGGACTATCCGGAACTGCCGGAGCCCTACAACAACCTCGCGGTGCTCTACGCGAACCAGAACCAGCTCGACAAGGCGCGCACCGCGCTCGAGATGGCGATCCGCACCAACCCCAGCTATGCCACGGCGCACGAGAACCTGGGCGACATCTACGCCAAGCTCGCCAGCCAGGCCTACAACAAGGCGCTGCAGCTCGATGCCTCCAATGCCGGCACGCTGCGCCCCAAGCTCGCGCTGATCCGCGACCTCTTCTCCAGCGACGCCGGCAAGGCCGCCACGGCCAAGGCCACGGGCACGCAGGTGGCCCCCGCGAATGCGCGGACGACCGCCGCGGCCACGGCCTCCGCACCGGCGCCCGCGCCTGCTCCCGCGGCGTCGCCGGCCCCGGCACCCGCGCGTCCCGCGACGCCTGCGCCGGCACCGGCCCCTGCTGCGGCACCCGTGCCCGCACCCGCTCCGGCGCCGGCTCCCGCGGCAGCACCCGCGCCCGCACCGGCAGCCGCGTCGTCTTCCACGGCGGCTGCCGAGCGCGAGGTCATGTCCGCGGTGCGCGCCTGGGCGAGCGCCTGGGAGAGCCAGGACATGCATGGTTACCTGGGCGCCTACGATGCCTCCTTCACGCCCCCGGGCAAGCTGAGCCGCGCCGCCTGGGAGAAGGAGCGCCGCGACCGCATCGTCGGCCGCGCCAAGATCAACGTCACCGTGAACGACCTGAACGTCACGGTGAAGGACAACAAGGCCCAGGCACGCTTCCGGCAGGGCTACAGCTCGGGCGCGTACAGCGTCACCAGCCGCAAGACCCTCGACATGGTCTACACCCCCGCGGGCCGGTGGCTGATCGTCCGCGAGTCCACCGGCGGCTGATGGCGGTTCGGCAGGCGGGCGCGCCCTCTTCCCTCCGGCCTCCACGCCGTGGCCCGGGCACCGCCGCGCGGGCGTGCCGCCGCGTGCGCGCATGGCCGGCCGCTCTCCTGCGCCCCGTCTGCTGATCCGCATGTCCGTGGCGATGAACATCCGGAGCCGCACGGTGGCGGCGGCAGCCGCCGTGTCGGTGCTGTGCGGCGCGCTGTGGCCTCCGGCCGCCTGGGCGCAGGGCGACAAGGAGCGCAGCATCGCCCGCGGCAAGCGCGCTGCGTCCAAGGCGCCCGCCCGCGCGCAGCAGGCGCCCCTGCGCGACGGCCAGGCCGAGCAGCGCCTCATGGAGGTCTACCGGCTCACCGGCGAAGGCCGTGGCCGCGAGGCGCTCGCCAAGGCCGAAGCCCTGGCGCGCGACTACCCCAATTTCCAGCTGGCGCAGCTCGCGCTGGGCGATCTGCTCTCGGCCCGCACGCGGCCGCTGCGCCAGTTGGGCGACGTGCCCGCGGGCCAGGGCGACGCACCCCAGCCACCGTCGCCGAATGCGGCCGAGGTGCTGGCCGAGCTGCGGGCCGAATCCCGCCAGCGCACGGACGCGCTGCGCGTGCGCCCGGGGGCCCGCACCATCCCGGCGCAGTTCATCGAGCTGTCGCCGCGCTCGCGCCATGCCATCGCGGTCGATGCCTCGCGCTCGCGGCTCTACCTGTTCCAGAACACCGAACAGGGCATGGAGCTGGTGGCCGACTACTACGCCTCCGTCGGCAAGCTCGGCATCGAGAAAGCGCTGGAGGGCGACCAGCGCACGCCGCTGGGCGTCTATTTCATCACCAGCCGCCTCGATCCCGCGACGCTCAAGGATTTCTACGGCGCGGGCGCGCTGCCGATCAACTACCCGAATCCGCTGGACCAGAGCCGCGGCAAGACCGGCAGCGGCATCTGGCTGCATGGCACGCCCTCCGATCAGTTCTCGCGCGCGCCGCTGTCCACCGACGGCTGCCTCGCGCTGGCCAACCCCGATCTGGAGCGCATCCTGCGCACGGTGGAGCCGCGCTCCACGCCGGTGGTGATCACGCGCCGCATCGACTGGGTGCAGCCGCAGGCCGTGCAGACCGAGCGCCGCCAGTTCGAGGCCGTGCTCGATGCGTGGCGCGGCGCCAAGTCGCAGGGCGACGTGCGGCGGCTGATGTCCTTCTATGCGCCGGACTTCCAGAGCTACGGCAAGATGCCCCTGGCGGACTACGCGAAAACGCTGGACACCGAGGTCCGTGCCCTGCGCGGCCGGCCCCTGCACCTCAAGGACCGCTCGCTGCTGCGCTGGAAGGATGCCTCCGACACCATGGTGGTGACCTTCGGCGAAGTCGCCGAGGGCGCCCGCACCGGGCCCGTGAAGCGCCAGTACTGGACCCGCAAGGGCCAGCAATGGCAGATCTTTTTCGAAGGAGTGATTGGATGACGAACCTGCTTTCCCGACGCTGCGCCGCCCTGGCGCTGGCCGCCGGCTTCGCCTGCACGGCGCTGGCCCCGTCCGCTTTCGCGCAGACCGCTGACGCGGCGCCGAAGGTCAAGCTGGAAACCAGCCTGGGCGACATCGTGCTGCAGCTCGATGCCGCCAAGGCGCCGAAGACGGTCGAGAACTTCCTGCAGTACGTGAAGGACAAGCACTACGACGGTACGATCTTCCATCGCGTGATCGACGGGTTCATGATCCAGGGCGGCGGATTCACGCCCGACATGAAGCAGAAGCCCACGCGCCCGCCGATCCCGCTGGAGTCCGCCAACGGTCTCAAGAACAATGCCTATACCATCGCCATGGCGCGCACTGGCAGCCCGGATTCGGCCACGTCGCAGTTCTTCATCAACGTGAAGGACAACATCGCCCTCAATGCCCCCAATCCCGACGGCCACGGCTATGCCGTGTTCGGCAGGGTCGTGAGCGGCAAGGACGTGGTGGACAAGATCAAGGCCGTCGAGACGGCCAACCGCGGCATGCACCAGAGCGTGCCGGCCACGCCCGTCGTGATCAAGACCGCCACCGTGGTGCAATGAGCGCCGCGCCAGGGCACCTCGCACGCACCTCCATCGTCCCCACCCGGGACTTTCCAAGGAAACAGAAATGAGCAACCCGCAAGTCGAACTCCACATCGCCGGCCACGGCGTGATCGTCCTCGAACTCGACGCCGAGAAGGCGCCCAAGTCCACCGAGAACTTCCTCGCCTACGTGAAGAAGGGCCACTACGACAACACCGTATTCCACCGCGTGATCCCCGGCTTCATGATCCAGGGCGGCGGCTTCGAGCCCGGCATGAACCAAAAGGGCACCGACGCCGCGATCGAGAACGAGGCCCAGAACGGCCTGAAGAACGACAAGTACACCGTGGCCATGGCCCGCACCAGCGACCCGCACTCGGCCACCGCGCAGTTCTTCATCAACGTCGCCGACAACGGCTTCCTGAACCACACCGCGCCGTCCGCACAAGGCTGGGGCTATGCCGTGTTCGGCAAGGTGGTCAAGGGCACCGAAATCGTGGACGCCATCAAGGGCGTGAAGACCGGCCGCAAGGGCTTCCACGACGACGTGCCGAAGGACGACGTCATCATCGAGAAGGCCGTTCTGGTCTGATTCCCCCCTGAGTCGCTTTGCGCCGCCTGGCGCGAAGCACTTCTGAATCCCGTCCTGTCATGAGCCTGCCTGTGCCCGACATCCGGGAGTTCGTGGCGCCCGACGCGTGGCGCACGATCGATTTCATCTCCGACCTGCACCTGGAGGCGGACCACCCCCGCACGGTGGAGGCCCTCTTCCGCTACCTGGACACGACGCCGGCCGATGCCGTGTTCCTTTTGGGTGACGTGTTCGAGGTCTGGGTGGGCGACGATGCCCTGCACGAATCCGGCAGCTTCGAGGCCGCCTGCTGCGAGCGCCTGCGCGAAGCCGCATTGCGCAGGGCGATGTACTTCATGCACGGCAACCGCGATTTCCTCGTGGGTGCGGGGTTCACGCAGGCCACGGGCATTCCCGTGCTGCAGGACCCGACCGTGCTCGTCTTCGCCGGCCGCCGCTGGCTGCTGAGCCACGGCGATGCACTGTGCCTGGCCGACGTGCCCTACCAGAAATTCCGCGCCATCGCGCGCGACCCGCAGTGGCAGGCGCAGCTGCTCGCGCGCCCGCTCGCGGAGCGCCGCGCCCAGGGGCGCAGCGCCCGCACCGAGAGCGAGGCCCGCAAGCAGGCGGGCACCGCCTTCTACGGCGACGTGGACGACGGCGCCACGCTGCAGTGGCTGCATGCCGCGCGCGCGCACGCGCTGATCCACGGGCATACCCATCTGCCGGCCGACCATGCGCTGGGCGAAGCCGGCGAAGGCAGCCCCCTCGCCCGCCACGTGCTCACCGATTGGGATCTGGAAGCCCCCGGGCCGCGCGCCGAGGCACTGCGCCTCGGCGTCACGGGCTTGGAACGCATCCGCCTCGTCCCCAGATAGCGGCATGCCCGCCAACCCCGCCCCTGCTCCGGCCGCCTCCTCCGCTCCCGCATCCGGCTTCGCCCGCCTGCTGAACCGGCTTTCGCGCCGCGTGCGTTCCACGCTCGCTCCCGTGCCGGAGATACCGGCCACGCTGTGGATGCAGACCGTGCAGCGCTACGCCTTCCTGGGCGCGCTGCCCCTGCAGGACCAGGCCAAGCTGCGCGCCCTGAGCGCGCTCTTCCTGCAGCGCAAGGAGTTCACCGGCGTCCACGGGCTGGAGGTGACCGACGCCATGGCGGTGGCCATCGCCGCACAGGCCTGTCTGCCGCTCCTGCACTGGGGCGAGCCGGCCAAGGCCCTGGCGTGGTATGACGACTTCGTGGGCATCGTCGTCCATCCCGGCGAGGCGGTGGCGCGCCGGCAGGCCGTGGACGCAGCCGGCGTGGTGCACGATTACGACGAAGTGCTGCTCGGCGAGGCCATGGAGCGCGGCCCGGTGATGCTGAGCTGGCCCGCCGTGGACGGCGCCGGCCGGCCGCTGTCGGGCGGCGAGCGGGGCAGCGGCACGAGCGTGGTGGTGCACGAGTTCGCGCACAAGCTGGACATGCGCAACGGCGGGGCGGACGGCTACCCCCCGCTGCCCGCGGGCTTCCTCGGCACGCAAGGCGCAGGCGCGGCGCGGGAGCGCTGGCGCGCCGCCTGGGAGCCCGCGTACGAGGACTTCCGCGAGCGCGTCATCATCGCCGAGCGGTTCGGCGGCGAGCGGCCGTGGCTCGATGCCTACGGCGCCACCGCACCCGCGGAGTTCTTCGCCGTGGCGTGCGAGGCCTATTTCGTCAGCCGCGAACGCTTCGCGCAGGAATTCCCGACGCTGATGCCGGTGCTGGACGCCTACTTCCGCCCGGGCGGCTGACCCCGCACCTTTTTGGATGGCCTGGGCTGGCCGGGCTGGGTGGGGCTGGATGGGCCGTCAGGCCGCCATGCGGTGGTGGCCGCGGCCCTCGGCCTTGACCTCGTACATGGCGTCGTCGGCGGCGCGCAGCAGGCCTGCGATGTCCTGTGCATGCTGCGGGAACAGCGCCACGCCGACGCTCACCGACGTCTGCAGGCGCGCGCCGCCGGGCAGCGGCACCGGGTCGCGCATGGCACGCACCACGCGGTCCGCCATGCGCTCCGCATCCTGTGTGTTCTGTGCAGGCGCCATCACGATGGCGAACTCGTCGCCGCCGAGGCGCGCGACGAGGTCCGACTCCCGCAGCTGGGCGCGCAGGCGCTGCGCCACGGCCACGAGCAGGGCGTCGCCGGCGGCGTGCCCGTGGCGATCGTTCACGGACTTGAAATGGTCGTTGTCCAGGAACAGCAGCGCGACCGAGGTGCCCGCCCTGCGCGCCTCGGCGAGCCGGGCCTGCAGATGCTGTTCAAAGTACGCCCGGTTGGGCAGCCCGGTCAGGCTGTCGTGCAGCGCCTGGCGCGAGAGCTCCTCGTTGCGCTGCTCCAGCAGCGCTTCGCGGCGTTCGAGCTCCTCCAGGAGCGCGTTGAAGTCGTCGCCCAGCGCATCCATCTCGGCGATGCGGGCGGGTGGCACGCGCAGGCCCCGAGCCTGCTTGCGGCGTACCGTGCGCGCCACGCCCGCCAGCGCCTGCAGCGGCACCACCATGTCGCGGAGCATGCGCCGCGCCATCCAGGTGCCCACCGCCCCGCTCACCGACATGCACAGCAGCAAAAGGATGAGCCCGGCGGCGACGAACCGCAGCAGCCCCAGACCGTCGCTGCGCAGCGTGACGGACCCGGCAGGTTCTCCGTCGTAGAGGATGGGCTCGGAGACCGGCTCCAGCATCACCAGCGCCGCCACGGCATGGGCCAGCCGCCCTGTGAGGTCGTGGCGTTCCGCGCGCCATTCGGCGAAGACGGCGCCTTGCGCATCCGTCACCCGCGCCTCGGCGACGCCTTCGTCCTGCACCATGCGGCGCAGCGTGGACTCGGCCTCGGCGCGGTCGTCGAACACCACGGCCGCTTCCGCGGTGTAGGCCAGCGAACGCGCCACCAGCTGCAGGTTGCTGTCCATGTAGAACCGCAGGGCCACCAGCCCGGCCAGCACCAGCAGCACGCCGGCAAGGGCCACGGCCAGCAGCGCCATGCTCAGGTGTGCGCGCAGCACCGTGGCGCGCAAGGTTTCCTGCCAGGCGCGTCGGGCGCGTTCGGGCCGGGCGGCCTGCGTCACGGGCCGGCCTTCCGGCGCGACAGCTGCAGCACGCGGGGGTTGACCCGCACGCCGCTGCGCGCGACCGCTTCCGGATTGCTCTCGAAGCCCACGCCTTCCGGCCGCACGTCCAGGCAGAACATGCAGCCGATGCGGCACAGCTCGCGCCGCTCGCCGATCGACAGGACGGCCTGCGGGCCGATCCGCTCCGCCAGCCTGCGCCATTCGTCGTCGTCCAGGCGGCCCGCATAGATGCCGTCGCAGGAGGTGGCGAGCGTGGCATCGTCCAGCCGCAGGCGGCGCACTTCGATGCGGCGGGAATGGAGGGGCTCGGTGCCCTGCAGGAGTTCGTCGGCGTATTCGGTGGCGCCCACCACGCAGAGCCGCACGGGCTGGGGATCGCCGGGCCAGCGGCTGTAGCCGACGATGCCGAGCACGGTCTGCGTGACGGACCGGGTCTTCGCATCGGTGCCGGACAGGCCCTGGGGCAGTGCCGCGCCGTGCCAGGCGGCCAGCCAGGCCACGAAAGCGCCCAGGGCCAGGGTATGCAGGTATCGCGACGCCGTCGCGCGGAGGAAGAACGTCCGGAATGGCAGGCGGATGAAAGTCGGAAACACGGGCACTGGCGCGGCGGTACGGGGGACGAACGGGCGGGGAACAGGGCGTCACTCCGCCCTGCCGCGCAGTGTACCGGCCCTGCCGATGAGCCCGGACCGCACGCGGCGCCGGCCTACAGCCGCTCGGCGCACCCCCGCCCCCGCCGCCGCGGCAGGCCCGTCCCGCTCAAGCCACGGCCGTGCGCAGCGCCACCCCGTCGCGCCCCGGATCGGCGCCGCCGTGCAGGCGGCCGTCCGCCCCGATCTGCACGCCGTGCACCCAGCCGATGGTGTAGTTGTACGGGTTGCGGAACACTTCGTAGCCGTCCGCCTGCAGTTCGCGCGTGACGTAGCGCGGGATGCGGTTGCACACGTCGATGGAGTTGCTGGTGGACGAGAAACGCGGCGCCGAGACGGCCTCCTGCATGCCCATGCCGTGGTCGATCATGTTGAGCAGCACCTGCAGCACGCCCATGGCGATCTGCGTGCCGCCGGGCGCGCCGAGCACGATCTCGGGTTTGCCATCCCGGAAGACGATGCTCGGGCACGACGACGTGAAGCGGCTCTTGCCCGGCTGGATGCTGCCCGCGCGGCCGGGGCGCGGATCGAACACGCCCATGCAGCCGTTGTAGAAAAAGCCCATGCCCGGCGTGATCACGCCCGATGGCATGGCCAGCGAATGCGTCATCGACACGCAATTGCCGTCGCCATCGACCACGCTCAGGTGCGTGGTGTCGCGCGGCACGGGCGCACCGGGGTTCACGCGCTCCACGCGGAACCGGTGGCCCGCGCGGATCTGCTCGGCCACGCGGGCCGCACCGTTCTTGGAGAGCAATTGCTCCAGCGGCACTTCCACGAAGGCCGGATCACCGATGTGGCGGTCCTTGTCCGACGTGGCCTTCTTCATCGCCTCGCTGAGCAGGCGCAGGTAGGCCGGGCCGTTGTGCTCCATCTCCGCGAGCGGGAAGTTCTCCAGGATGTTCAGCATCTGCAGCAGCATCGCGCCGCCGCCCGGAGGCTGGTTGGTGGTGACGGTGCGGCCGCGGTAGCTGCCGGTGAGCGGGGCCGTGCGTCGCACCGCGTAGCGGGCCAGGTCTTCGCGCGTCAACAGGCCGCCGACCGACCGCACGTGCTCCACCATGCGCGCCGCGAGTTCGCCTTCGTAGAACGGGGCGATGCCTTCCTCGGCCACCTGCTCCAGCACGCCGGCCATGCCGGGGTTGGCGAGGGGTGTGCCGATCGGCCTGGGCGAGCCGTCCGGACGGCAGTAGAGCGCGCGGCCTTCGTCGCTGTAGCGCAAGCGGTCGAGGTTGCTGGCCCGGCCCATGGTGGGCTCGTCGATCCAAAAGGCATGCATGCCGGGCCGCACGAAGAAGCCCTCGCGCGCCCAGGCGATGGCGGGCGCCACCACGTCCCTCCACGGCAGGCGGCCGTGCGCGCGGTGCATGGCCTCCAGCCCCTTGAGCGTGGCGGGCGTGCCGATGGACTGCGGGCCGATGTCGTTCACGCGGCCCTTCAGGATGAAGCCGAAGCCGTCCTTGGTTTCGCCCTCGAGCAGGTCGGCCCACATGTCCTCGCGGCAGGCGAGCGGCGCGGGAGAGTGGAAATCGAAGTATTCGTGGGCCGCGGGCCCGTTCGCGCCCTGCATGCAGACGGCCGCCGTGCCGAATCCGGCGATGCCGCACATGAGCGGGTCCACGACGGCCTGGGCGAGCGCGATGGCGACGGCGGCATCCACCGCGTTGCCGCCCGCGCGCAGGATCTCGATGCCCGATTCGGCCGCCTCGGGCTGCGGGCAGGACACCATGGCTTCGTGGGTCATGGCGGTCCTCACTTGCCGCTCAGGTTCAGCGCGTCGAGCGTGGGGCCCCAGGCCCGGGTGTCGCGGCGCGTCACTTCCATGAGCTGGCTGGCGGGGCCGGCCATCGGGATGGCACTCATCGCGCGCAGCTTGGCCTGCACCTCGGCACTCGCGTGGAAGGCGCGGGTGCCCTCGTGCAGCTTGGCGATGATCGCGGGCGGGGTGCCGGCCCGGGCGACGATGCCGCTCCAGCCCATGGTGTCGAAATCCTTCACGCCCAGCTCGTTGGCGGCCGGCACGTCGGGCAGTTCCGCCAGGCGCGAAGGCGCCAGCACCACCAGCGGCACCACCTTGCGGCTCTTGATGTGCGGCAGCGCGGTGCCGGCCACGGGCGCCATCACCTGCGTCTGGCCGCCGATGGTCGCCATGAGACCGTCGGGCTCGCCCTTGAAGGGCACGTGCGTCATCGAGATGCCCAGCTTCTTCTGCAGCAGCTCCACGGCCAGTTGCGTCGAGTTGCCGAGGCCGGAGGACGAGAAGTTCAGCTCGCCCGGATGCGCCTTGGCGTACTTCACCAGATCGTCCAGCGATTTGAAGCCGGTCTCGGGATTGGCGACCAGCACGAAGGGCACGGTGCTCAGCATGCCGACGCCGGTGAAGTCCTTCTCCGGGTCGTACGGCAGCGGCTTGTAGACGAATTTGTTGAGCACCATCTGCGACACCCCGCCGAACATCAGCGTGTAGCCGTCCGCCGGCTGCCCGAGCACCTGCTGCGCCGCGATGATGCCGCCCGCGCCGGGCTTGTTCTCCACCACGATGTTGGCGCCCAGCGCCTTGCCCGCGTGCTCGGCCCAGAGGCGCGCGACGGTGTCGGAGCTGCCACCGGCCTGCTGCGACACCACGAGGCGGATGGGGCGGGTGCCGGGGTAGCCGGCGGCGTCTTGCGCCAGGGCCGGGGCGCCGGCGACGGCCCAGGTGGCCAGCGCGGCGGCCGCCAGCTTGGCGAGGCAGGAAATTTTCTTCATGGTGTGCAGTCTCCGAAGGAAGGGGTGGACCGGGGGGCGGTGCGGCATGTGCCGCTGCGCCAGGGAATTATTCGGGCCGTGACCTGCGCGCACCAGCGAATTCGCCCGATGGATCCATTAGCATTTGCTCATGTCTTATGAACAAGTGGCGTGGGCGCGCCGTCTGAAGGTGAAGCACCTCGAATCGTTCCTGGTGCTGGACGAGGCCGGCACGCTCACCGAGGCCGCCGCGCGCATGCACATGACGCAATCGGCCATGTCGCACTGGCTGGCCGACCTGGAGGAACTGGTGGGCATGCCGCTGGTCACGCGGGGGCGGCGCATCCAGCTCACGCCGGCCGGCAACATCATGAAGCGGCTGGCCATCGGCGTGCTGGGCGACATCTCGCGCACGCAGCTCGAACTCGGCGCGGTGGCCGCGGGCCGCAGGGCGCGCCTGCACATCGGCAGCGTCTGGGCCGGCGTGGCGCGCGGCATGCCGCAGGCGCTGGCCGGCTTCCAGGCGCAGCATCCGTACATCTCGGTGACCGTGTCGGAAAGCCCGTTCGGCAACCTGCTCGAAGGGCTGGAGAACCGGCAGCTCGACGTGGTGATCGGGTCGCTGGATGCGCGCGCCCACCAGGCGCGCCTGGAGCACCGGGAGCTGTTCGAGGACAACGTCTGCCTCGTGATCGGCCGGGCGAGCCGCCTGTGGGACGCGCAAGGCCCGGTGCGGCTGGCCGACCTCGTGGACGAGAACTGGATCATGCCGCCCAAGGGCACGCTGATGCGCTCGCAGCTGGATGCGGCCCTGCTCGACAGCGGCGCGCCCTGGCTGCTGCCCAAGGTGGAGACCGCCGCCATCACCACCTTGCAGGCCCTGGTGCACCAGGGCGACTACGTGGGCGTGTGCTCCGGGGCGATGGCCGAATACCAGGCGGCGCTGGGCAACATGAGGATCCTGCCGCTGGACCGCACGATCCGCTTCGGGCCCGTGGGAGTGGTCTGGAGCCGCGACAACCCCGCGGAGGCGGTGCGGCTCTTCGTCGAACACCTCGTGCGCACCGTGGGCGGCGGTGCGCATGCGCATGCGCAGGCCTGAGCGGCTACGGCCCCGGTTCCAGCTTTGGCTGCGGCAGCTGCGGCGGGCTCAGGACGCTGCGGGCGCCGGCCGCAGGCACTGCCGTGCCGCATGCGCGATGTGCGCGGCATCCACGCCGAAGTGGCTGCGCAGCGCGGCGCGCGTGTCGCTGCGGCCGAAGCCGTCCGTGCCCAGCGTGAGGTAGCGGCGCCCCTCCGGTACGAAGGCGCGCACGGTTTCCGGCACGGCGCGCACGTAGTCGGTGGCGGCGATGACCGGGCCGCGCGTGCCGCGCAGCACCTGGGCGAGCCACGGCACCGCACCGGCTTCCGGTGGCGCGCCTTCGCCCCGCGTCCCGCAATCGCCCTCCAGCCAGCGCCGCTCGCAGGCCACGCCGTCGCGCGCCAGCTCGCTCCAGCTCGTCACGCTGACGACCGTGGCGGCGATGCCCTCGGCGGCCAGCAGCGCGGCGGCCTTCACCACTTCGGTGAGGATCGCGCCGGAGCCCAGCAGGGTGACCTGTGCTTTCGGCGTCTCTTGCGCCACGGCAGGCACCGCCTCGCCGTCCTCACCCTGTCCACCGCCCGTGGTGGCGCAGCCAGCGCCAGGCCCTTGCAGCACATAACCGCCGCGCAGAACGCCTTCGGCCGCGCCCGCGGGCAGGTCCGGCTGCGCGTAGTTCTCGTTCATGAGCGTGACGTAATAGAACACGTCGCGCTGCTCCACCAGCATCTCGCGCATGCCCGCATCCACGATCACGGCCAGCTCGCCCGCGTAGGCCGGGTCGTAGGCCTTGCAGTTGGGGATGGTGGCGGCCACGAGGTGGCTCGATCCGTCCTGGTGCTGCAGCCCCTCGCCGCCCAGCGTGGTGCGGCCCGAGGTGGCGCCCAGCAGGAAGCCCCGCGCGCGCTGGTCGGCGGCGGCCCAGATGGCGTCGCCCACCCGCTGGAAGCCGAACATCGAGTAGTAGATGTAGAACGGCAGCATCGCCAGGCCGTGCACGCTGTAGCTGGTGGCCGCGGCCGTCCAGCTGGCGATCGCGCCGGCCTCGCTGATGCCTTCTTCCAGGATCTGGCCGTCCAGCGCCTCGCGGTAGCTGAGCACCGAGCCGATGTCCTCCGGCGCGTAGCGCTGGCCCACGCTGCTGTAGATGCCCACCTGCTTGAACAGGTTCGCCATGCCGAAGGTGCGCGCCTCGTCCGCCACGATGGGCACGATCCGGGGGCCGAGCTGCGCGTCTTTCAGCAGCGTGCCCAGCATGCGCACGAAGGCCATGGTGGTGCTCATCTCCTTGCCCTGCGCCTGCAGCGCGAACCGGGCGTACTGGTCCAACCCGGGGACCGGCACCACGTCGCAGGCGGTCTCGCGGCGCGGCAGCGCGCCGCCCAGGGCCGCGCGGCGCTCGCGCAGGTAACGCATCTCCGGGCTGTCCTCGGCGGGGCGGTAGAAGGCCAGCCCGGTGGCCTGCGCGTCGGTGAGCGGCAGGTTGAAGCGGTTGCGGAATTCGATCAGCTCGGATTCGTCGAACTTCTTCTGGCTGTGCGTGGTCATCTTGCCCTGGCCCGCGGCGCCCATGCCGTAGCCCTTCTTGGTGTGCGCCAGGATCACGGTGGGCTGGCCGCGGTGCGCGGCCGCCGCGGCGTAGGCGGCGTGGATCTTCACGAGATCGTGGCCGCCGCGCTTCAGCCGGTCGATCTGCTCGTCCGTCAGGCCCTGCGCGAGCGCCGCCAGCCCGGGGTTCTGGCCGAAGAAGTGGTCGCGGTTGAAGCGCCCGTCCTTGGCCGCGAAGGTCTGCATCTGGCCGTCCACCGTCTCGCCCAGCGTGCGGGCCAGCGTGCCGTCGGCATCGCGCGCGAAGAGGCCGTCCCAGTCGCTGCCCCAGAGCAGCTTGACCACGTTCCAGCCCGCGCCCGCGAACAGCCGTTCCAGTTCATCGACGATGCGGCCGTTGCCGCGCACCGGGCCATCGAGCCGCTGCAGGTTGCAGTTGACCACCCAGACGAGGTTGTCCAGCCCCTCGCGCGCGGCCAGCGTGAGCGCGCTCATGCTCTCGGGCTCGTCCATCTCGCCGTCGCCGAACACGCCCCAGACCTTGCGCTGCCGGCAGTCGAGCAGTTGCCGGTGCGAGAGGTACCGCATGAAGCGCGCGTGGTAGATGCTGCTGATCGGCCCGATGCCCATCGAACCCGTCGGGAACTGCCAGAAATCCGGCATCAGCCACGGGTGCGGATAACTGCAGAGCCCCTGCGCGCCGGCCGCGGGTGCGGCGATCTCCTGGCGGTAGTGCTCCAGGTCGCGCTCCGTGAGCCGCCCTTCCAGGAAAGCGCGGGCGTACACGCCCGGTGCGCTGTGCGGCTGGAAGAACACCAGGTCGCCCCGGTGCTGCTCCGGCGCGGTGCCTTCGCGTGCACGGAAGAAGTGGTTGAAGCCGGTTTCGAACAAGTCGGCCGCGCTCGCGTAGCTCGCGATGTGCCCGCCGAGCTCGCCGTACGCCTGGTTCGCGCGCACCACCATGGCCAGGGCATTCCAGCGCATCAGCGACGCCAGCCGCTCTTCGATCGCGAGGTCGCCCGGAAAGGCCGGCTGCGCCTCTGCCGCCACGGTGTTCACGTACGGCGTGTTCAGCGTCGGCTGCCAGCCGGTGCGCTGGCGTCGCGCGAGGCCCGCCAGCTCGTCCAGCACGAAGCGCGCACGCTCCGGGCCCTCGGCGCCCAGCAGCGCCAGGAAGGCGTCCCGCCACTCGGCGGTTTCCTGGGGATCCGGATCGGCGGGGCGACCGGCAGCGGGCGTACCCGAAGACGTGGCGGCGGCCTGGGCGCCGAGGGCATGGAGCGGCAGCGGAGCGTTCATGCGGGAACACTCTACCGGCCCGTGAGCGGCATGGGCGGCTTTTCGGCATCCTGGCAACCCCGAAACCCGGCATTTCATGCCGCCGATCTTCTAAACTGCAGCACATGAAGCTGGACACGACCGATCTGCGCATTCTGGCCGAGCTGCAGGCCGACGGCTCGCTCTCCAACGTGGAGCTGGCGCGCCGGGTGCATCTGTCGCCCTCGCCCTGCCTGGCGCGCGTCAAGGCGCTGGAGGCCTCGGGCGTGATCGCGCGCTATGTGGCCCTGGCGAACCCGGCGGTGCTGGGCCTGGGGCTCAATGTGTTCATCAGCATCAGCCTGAAGTCGCAGGCCAAGGAGGCGCTGGCGCAGTTCGAGCGCCGCATCGCCGAGCACGACGAGGTGATGGAGTGCTACCTCATGAGTGGCGACTCCGACTACCTCATCCGCGTGGCGGTGGCCGACATCGGCGCGCTGGAGCGCTTCATCCTGGAGCAGCTCACGCCGATCCCGGGCATCGAGAAGATCCGCTCCAGCTTCGCGCTCAAGCAGGTGCGCTACAAGACCGCCCTGCCCTTGCCGGTGCCGTCTGTCTGAGGGCGTGGTGACGATCTCCCGGCAGTCCGGGAATCGGAGGCTTCGACTGGAAAGAAATACGCCGGCGACATCAGCCGCGAGAAGTATGCCCAGATCGAGCCACTGCCGGCTGTCTACACGGGCAAGCCGTTGCACAGCAGGTCGGCAAGACGCTGGGCGAACACGTCACGGGGCAGGTGGCCAAGCGTTCAGAAGACCGGAAGCACGTTCTCAGAGGAAGTTTCCGCCGTCGTCGTCGAAGACTGGGCCGTTGTCGTCGGGCGACCAGCCTGCGTCGCGGATGTCGTCGTTGCCGCGGCTGCCGTAGAAATTCTCGTTGGTGATGTTCTGCACCACGGTTTCCTGCGGCATCAGTTCGCCACCGAACAGGCCGGCGTTGCTGCCGCCCCCCAGCAGGCCATTGCCCACGGCGCTGCCGCGGTTGCCCAGCAGGTGTTCCAGCCCGTTGAACAGGAACATGCCGCCGGCCACACCGGCCGCCGCGCTGGCGGCGGTGCCGAGAAAGCCCGGCCCTGCAGGGGAGGCCGCAGCCGGCGCGCTGGCGTTGCCGAACAGGCGGTCGCGCCAGCCCGGAGCGGGTGCCGGTTGCGCATAGCCCGCCGGGGGGGCCTGCGGCGGCATGGACGTGGGTTGCGCTGCGGCGGCACCCGGGCTGTAGGCTTGCGACGAGGCGCGGCCGAAGCCCGGCTCCAGGCCGGCGCCGATGAAGCTGCGATGGCTGTCTGCGGCCTGCTGCAGCCGTGCGACTTCTTCCTGTGCATGCGCCAGGCCGCGCTCGAGCAGCAGGCAGCGCTGCACCAGCAGGTAGAGCGCATCGGGCTGCGCGGCCAGCGCCTGGTGGATGCGGCTGTCGGCCTCGCTGTCCTTGGCGACCGGGCCGGCGTGGGCCAAACGTTGCAGCAGGTCGTCGAGCAGCGGGCGTTCGTTCGGGGTCATCGTCACATTCCTTTGGCCGGTGGATGAAGGGTATGCGCATCTGATCCCGCGCCGATTGGCGGGTTCCCGGCACTGGCCTGCCATTAAGGCTCGGCTAAGGCTGCCGGCGGCGGGCGGGCGGGTAGCCAGACGAAGGCAGCAGCCTTCCAGCGCCGTCAGGCTCCACCGCTCAGAAAGATCGTCAACACGTTCCGGGGGCGAGAGCATGCGAGGCCAGCCGGAAGACCGCTCACCAGGCGGCGTCGAACAATTCGAGCTGCGGCGGGCCCAGGTACAGATCGCGCTTCTGGCCCGCGTTCGCATGCGCGGCGCGGAAAGCCTCGGAGCGGATCCAGTCCTCGAAATGCACACGCGACTGCCACACCGTGTGCGACGCGAACAGCGTGTGCTCCGCGGTGGTCTCGCCGCGCAGCAGATGGAACGACTGGAAGCCCGGCACCTGGGCCAGGTGGCTGTCGCGCTGGCGCCAGAGTTCGATGAATTCATCCTCCCGGCCGGGGACGATGCGGAAGCGGTTCATGGCGATGAACAGGGGCATGGCGGAAGCCTTGTCAATGGAAGGGGATGGAAGAATCGTACGGCTGATGAACGGCCGGGACACACGCGAAGCACCGCTCGACGGAGAGAGACAAGGCGCCGACAGATCCTGCCAGGCCCTGGTTCACGGTGCGGTACCCGCCGCCGGGGCGGACGCGGACGCGGACGGGGCGTCGGCACCCGTTGCCGGCTGGGCCCCGCCCGCCACCAGCCGCTTGCGCACGTCGGCCAGCACGGCCTTCACGCGGCGCGCGTTCTCGGGCCCGATGCGCAGCATCATCTTCTGGCCGGCGGAGAGCGCCTGCAGGTGCGGATCGGCGAACTCGTAGCGCACCCATGGCCGGGTAGAGGGCACGTCGCCCTGCACGCGGGTGAGCTGCACCTGCAGCGGCACGGCCGGCTCGGGCGTCTGCAGCAGATGCCCGATGACCGCCACGAGCCGGTCGTTGAAGTAGCCCTTCGGGTAGCCGAGTTCCACATAGGTCTGCTGGAACAGCGGATACAGCTGCCGGTAGAGCGCCACCGCCTGCTCGCGCGGCACCGCCTCCACGAGCGAGACCAGCGCCCCGTAGCGCGCCGTGTTGCCCGGGGCGATGGTGGCATGCAGCGGCGCGCCGTTCTCGTCCACCGCGCTGCCGGGCTGCGCCTGCACCAGGAAGCGCTGCGGCGCCGGCTGCACGGGCCAGAGCCGCGAGGGCGCCTGGGTGCGCGGCAGGTTGTCCACCGTGACCACGAAGCGCCGCACGATCTCGTCGAGGTGCAGCAGCGCGGCGATGCGGTCCCGCCCCAGCCACCCGCCGAGCGACTGGGCGATGACCGCATCGGATTCCTGCAGCGACGGCAAGGCTGCCGAATGCGCCGCCTCGATCGGATGCTCGGGCCCGGAGGCGGCAGCGGCGGGCGCAGGCGCGGAGGCCGGCGCCCGCGCCATCGGCGGCGTGGGGGCCTGGGCGGACGGCACGGGTTCGGGCGGGGGCATGTGCGAGGTCGGCGGCAGCCAGCCGAACCACCAGGCGGCACCCGCCAGCGCGGCAGCGCCGGCCAGCGCCGCGACGATCCAGCCCACGGGCGATGCAGAGGACGGGCGGCGCGGCACGCTGGACGGCGGGCGCAGATCCATGGAACGGTCGTCTGTCATGCGGAACACTCTTTCACGAACAGGGCATGGGCAGGCGCGGCAGCCGGAAAGGCCGGCCACGCGGTGCCGATGCATGCCATTGTGGAGCCGGCCGGCCCGCGGGGCGGTAAGCACGTGTTCATGTCACGCCCCCGCCGCCGCGCCCTCCCGGCGCACGGGCGGGGCCGGGTGCCCGAGCCCATCCAGCCAGGCCATGGCATCGCGCAGTTCATCGGGCCGGATCTCGTGCATGCCCGCATATTCGCGGTAGGTGAGCGCCACCGGCAGGCCGAGGGCATGATCGCGGATCACATGGGCGCTCGCCAGGGGAATCACGTTGTCCTGCAGCCCGTGGCTCACCCAGAGCGCGCGGCCCGCCAGCGCCTCGGGGGCCACGGCATGCGGCAGCACCTGGGGCAGCAGCCGGCTGTGCCAGGCCATCGCGCCCCGCAGCAGGTCGGGCCGCGTCAGCAGCAGCGAGATCGCCATGATGCCGCCCTGGCTGAAGCCGCCGACCACGACGCGCGCCGGCGGCACGCCCAGCTGCACCGCGGCGGTTTCCACCGTACGGGTCAGCAGGCTGCGGCTGGCCGTTTCCTGGGCTTCGTGGATGGTGCGGCTGCCGTCGGGTTCCACGGTGAATTCGAACCAGGTATTCGCTCCCGGGCCCATGGCGTAGGGTGCGCGCAGGCTCACCACGTGGAACTGCGCGGGCACCCAGCGGGCGAGCGCGAACAGGTCCTTTTCATGGCTGCCCACGCCGTGCATGAGCACCAGCAGCCAGGGCTGCTCCGTACCCGCGGCGGCGGGACGGCCCAGGAAGGACATCGGCAGATCGAGCGGGGAAAGCGTCGGGTCGGTGAGCGTCGGGTCGGTGTGCGTCGGGATCATCCGCGGTTGGAGCGCCCGGCGCCCCCGGAGTTTCATGCGGCGTCGGAAACCGGCTCGAGCGCGAACGAATCCATGGCGAGGGAGCCGTGCATCACCTCGCGGCTCAGGTAGTGCGCAGCCGCTCCCGCCCCTGCCGCGCCCAGTGCAAAGAAGAGCGGCAGGAAATGGTCGTCGCCCGGGTGCGCGCGCACCGCATGCGGCGCCCGGCTGCGGTAGTCCAGCAATGCCTCGGTGTCACCGCGCTGCACCGCGGCCTCGATCCAGCGGGCGAACTCCGCCACATACGGTTGGGCGCCACCGGCTCCACCGAAGAATTCCGACAGGTTGTGGGTCATGCTGCCGGAGCCGACCACCAGCACGTTCTGCGCGCGCAGGCCGCGGAGGGCGGCCCCGAGCGCATGGACCTCGCGCGGGCCCGCACCGGCCGGCAGTGCCACCTGCACCACCGGCAGATCGGCCTGCGGGAACAGGTGCATCAGCGGCACCCACGCGCCATGGTCGAACGGGCGCTGCGCATCGCCCTGCGCAGCGATGCCCGCGTCCTGGAGCAAGGCGAGCACCTCCGCGGCGAGGCCGGGCGAGCCGGCTGCCGGATAGTGCAGCGCATAGAGCGGCTCGGGAAAGCCCCCGAAATCGTGCCAGGTGGCCGGGCGCGGCCCCGCCATCACCTGCACGCCGCGCGCCATCCAGTGGGGCGACATCACCACGATGCCGCGCAGCGCCGGAAACCGGGCCCGCAGGTCGTCGGCCCAGGCGCGCAGCGCGGGACCCGTTTCTCCGGGCTCCAGCGCGAACATCGGCGAGCCGTGGGAGACGAACAGCGTGGGGACTTCGGCCGGCGGGGCATCCGCGGCGCTGCCCACGCGGATGGAAGGCAGCGCCGCAGCGGCGCCAGCGCGTGGCGAGGCGACGGGAGACGGGGAATG
The DNA here is from genome assembly GCF_031844105.1 of Acidovorax sp. PRC11. Lineage (NCBI taxonomy): Bacteria > Pseudomonadati > Pseudomonadota > Betaproteobacteria > Burkholderiales > Comamonadaceae > Acidovorax > Acidovorax sp. PRC11. The sequence goes on from NZ_JAUZUQ010000006.1 coordinate 165,669, forward strand.
CAGCGTGTCAGGCGAGTCGGGCGAAATCATGGCGGGGCGATCCAGAAAGGACAGGAGGATGTTGCCATGCAGATGGGAGCGCACCGCCACGTTCCGAAGGCCTGCGCGGCGGACACAGCGTTCCACCCACGGTGCCAATCGGCCTTTCAGCCCGCGTCGCGCACCCGTCCCCGCAGCGACTTGGTGCCCGACCGCTCCCGCTTGTCCTGCATGCGGCGCTGCCGCTCGCCGTAGGACGGCTGCGTGGCGCGGCGCACGCGCGGCGGCTGCGCGACGCGCGCCACCATCGCTTCGAGCCGCTGCAGCGCATCGAGGCGATTGGCCTCCTGCGTGCGGTATTGCTGCGCCTTGATCACCACCACGCCCGCCTGGGTGATGCGCGCGTCGGGCAGCGCCAGCAGCCGGGCCTTGACGTCGTCCGGCAGCGACGACGCACCCACGTCGAAGCGCAACTGCACCGCGCTCGACACCTTGTTGACGTTCTGGCCGCCGGGCCCCTGCGCCCGCATCGCGGTGAACGCCACTTCGCGCTCGTCCACCCGCACCGGCGTACGCCCAGGCCCCCGCGCAGGAATGCCGGACATGGCCGCCTCAGCCCCGGCCCGGGCCGGCGGCCCCGGCCTCCAGCGCCGCCCGCAGTGCGGCCTCGAAGGGCCCGGGCCGCTCGAACTGCACCCAGTGCCCGGCATCCGGCACCAGCGCCATGCCCCGGAAATCCGGCGCGGCGGCGCGGTAGGCATCCTCCAGCGCAGCGATCCATTGGCGGTAGAGCGTGTCGCGCGCGCCGTAGATGGCATGCACGGGGCAGCGCACGGCCGGCAGCGCACGGGCCAGCGCGTCCGTGTGCGCCAGGCGCCGCCGCGGCATGCGGTCGCGGACCACGTTGGCCTGGTGCAACTCCAGCGCCAGGCCGTCGATGAGCGTGGCGTCGTGCAGCATCAGCTCGGCCAGGTTGTGGCGGTGCGCCGCCTCCTGCGCCGCCGCGGACGCCAGGTGCCGCCAGCCCTTGAGCGTGAACTGCCGCTCCGGCACCACGCCCATCGCGGGCGCGCCCACCAGTACCAGTTGGCGCGCGAGCCGGGGCTCGGCCGCGAGCAGCAGCCCCGCCGTCAGTCCGCCGAACGAAAAGCCGACCAGATCGCACGGCGCATCGCCCCACAGGGCGCGCATGCCCTCGGCGAGCGGTTCCACCAGCGCGTCGGCATCGGCGCCGCCCGGCGGCACGGCGGAATCGCCGAAGCCCGGCAGGTCCGGCACCCAGACCGTGCGGCCCCAGGACCGCAGAGTGCCGATGTTGCGCACCCAGTGCGTCCAGCTGCCGCTGCCGCCGTGCAGGAGCACGAGCGGCGGCTCTGCACCGCCCGCGCCCGTGGGCTGCCACACGTGCCATACCAGCGAGCCAGCGCCGCAGGGCGTCATGCGTACCTGCGCCTGTGCCTCCAGCGCCAGGACCTCGGGCGGATGGGCGGGTGCCGGCACGCCTGCGGCGCCCTGGTCGAATGATGCCGCCGTCACCAGCCGGCCACCGCGTCGATCGCCAGCGCGTAGCCGGGCACGCCGAAGCCGCACATCACGGCCCGGGCCGCACTGGCGATGTAGGAATGGTGCCGGAAGCTCTCGCGCGCATGCACGTTGCTGATGTGCAGTTCCACCAGCGGCACGCCCGTGCCCTTCACGGCGTCGAGCAGCGCCACGCTGGTATGGGTATAGGCGGCGGCGTTGAGCACCACGCCGGCGAGTTCGCCCGCCGCATGCAGCCGGCCCGCCTCGTGGATCCAGTCCACCAGGTCGCCCTCGTGGTTGCTCTGGCGGAACTGCAGCGCCAGGCCATGGCGCGCGCAGGCCTCGGCGCAAAGGCGCTCGACGTCGGCCAGCGTCTGCGGGCCGTAGACGGCCGGCTCGCGCGTGCCGAGCAAATTCAGGTTCGGGCCGTTGAGAACGAAAACGGAACGGGGCGTGGTCACGGGGGCGGTACTCCAGGAACTCCAGCAGCGGCACGGGCCACCCTGCCGCAACCCGGCACGGCCCACCGCGCGAAAAATCACCACGGGATTATGCGGCCACCCAAAAAAGAAGGGCCCCGCGGACGGGGCCCAAGAGGGCGGCGGCAGGCGGTTCGCACGCCGCCCCGGGGAGGATCGGTCAGAAATGAACAGCCTTGCCGGCTATATGCCCCGCGAAGCGGACTCTGCAGGCCTCAGCGCCAGTGGCCGCCGCCGCGGTGCCAGTGGGGCGGGCGGTTGTAGTAGCCGTACCCGTAGCCGCCATACACGGCGGGCGGCGGCGCGTAATACACCGGCCGGGGCGGCACGTACGCCACGGGCGGCGGGCCGTAATAGACGGGTGCGGGCGGGGTGTAGTACACGGGCGGGGGCGGCGGCACCACGAAGGTCGGCGGCGGCGCGTAGACCACGCCCGGGCCGGCACCCACGCCGACCGACACGCCGGGTGAATTCACGCCGACGGACCAGTACACGTCGCGCGCCTGCGCGGTGCCCGAGGCGGCCAGCAGCGCCAAACCCATGCCGGTGGCAGCGGCGAGGGCTGCGAAAGAACGGCTCTTGGTCATGAGAATCTCCTTGGAAAGTGGGCCGGCAACGCCGGAAGGTCGGATTCCGGGCCCCGTGCGCCATACAACGCACCACATGCCCTGCAGGATGGCACAAACCGGCAACAATCTTGTTTCCGGACGTAGCGACCCTTGTTGCAGAGCGTTACCGCCAGGGGCGGCGCCCTAGAATGTGCCCATGAGTTCGCAAGCCCCCTCCCCGACGGCGCCCGAGGCCGCCAAGCCCAGCAATTTCCTGCGCCAGATCATCGAATCCGACCTCGACCAGGGCACCTATGCCCAGGCCCGCTGGGCCGGCACGCCGGGCGACGCAGCCCACCATGCCGCCGGCGAGCCCGACCCGGCGAAGATCCGCACGCGCTTCCCGCCCGAGCCCAACGGCTACCTGCACATCGGCCACGCCAAGAGCATCTGCCTGAACTTCGGCCTCGCGCGCGACTACGGCGGCGTGTGCCACCTGCGCTTCGACGACACCAACCCCGAGAAGGAAGACCAGGAATACGTCGATGGCATCATCGACGCCGTGCGCTGGCTCGGTTTCGACTGGACGCAGATCGGCCAGGCGCCCGGCAGCGCCGCGCCCTACCAGGCGAGCGACTATTTCGACTTCATGTACCGCGCGGCCGAGTACCTGATCGAAACCGGCCATGCCTACGTCGACGAACAGACGCCCGAAGAAATGCGCGCCAACCGCGGCGACTTCGGCAAGCCCGGCGTGGACAGCCCGTTCCGCACCCGCACGCCCGCCGAGAACCTGGCGCGCTTCCGCGAGATGCGTGACGGCCGGCTGCCCGACGGCGCCGCCGTGCTGCGCGCGAAGATCGACATGGCCTCGCCCAACATCAACCTGCGCGACCCGGCCATCTACCGCATCAAGCACGCCGAGCACCACCACACCGGCGACCGTTGGTGCATCTACCCGATGTACACCTTCGCGCACCCGATCGAGGACGCGCTGGAGCGCATCACCCACAGCATCTGCACGCTGGAGTTCGAAGACCAGCGTCCGTTCTACGACTGGCTGCTCGACCGCCTCGCCGAAGGCGGCCTGATCGCCACGCCGCAGCCGCGCCAGTACGAATTCGCGCGACTGAACCTCACCTACGTGGTCACCAGCAAGCGCAAGCTCAAGCACCTGGTGGACAACGGCATCGTGAGCGGCTGGGACGACCCGCGCATGCCCACCCTCGTCGGCCTGCGCCGCCGCGGCTACACGCCCGAGGCCCTGCAGCTGTTCTGCGAGCGCATCGGCGTGACCAAGGACTACTCCTGGATCGACTACGCCACGCTGGAAGGCTGCCTGCGCGAAGACCTGGAGAACCAGGCCCACCGCGGCATGGCCGTGCTCGACCCGGTGAAGCTCGAGCTCACCAACTGGGACGAACTGTTCGGCGCCGGCCACCTCGAGCCCTGCCAGCTTCCCGCCCTGCCCCACCCACCCGAAGGCCAGGAGGCGCCCGTGCGCCACTTCACGCTCGGCAAGGACGTCTGGATCGAGCGCGAAGACTTCGAGGAAACCCCGCCCAAGGGCTACAAGCGCCTCTTTCCCGGCAACAAGGTGCGCCTGAAGGGCGGCTACGTCATCGAATGCACCGGCTGCGAGAAGGATGCCGATGGCCGCGTGACCAAGGTGCTCGCCGCCGTCGTGCCCGACACCAAGAGCGGCACCCCGGGCGCGGACAGCGTGAAGGTGAAGGCCGCCATCACCTGGGTCGGCGCCGCCGACGGCGTGCCCGCCGAAGTGCGCCTCTATGACCGCCTGTTCACCGATGCCCAGCCCGACGCGGGCGGCAAGGATTTCCTGGCGCTGCTCAACCCGGACAGCCTGAAGGTGGTGACGGGCTACGTGGAGCCCTCGCTGGCGCAGGCGCAGCCGGACGACAAGTTCCAGTTCGAACGGTTCGGCTATTTCGTGGCGGACCGCAAGGACCATGCGCCGGGCAAGCCGGTGTTCAACCGGGTGACCGGTTTGAAGGACAGCTGGGGCAAGTAGCCCCGGCACTGCCCGGCGGCCGCAGGGTTCTCCGCCCTGCCGGCCGATGGCGCGTGCCTCCTGGCGGCGTGCGGCCGAGCGGACCGTGCGCCGGCCGCATATCGATCCTCGGAAACCTTTGTTGCCGCGGCCCGTACGGAACCAGAAGATCGAGACCTGTCCGCTCCCCTGTGGGCGCTCTCTCGATCCTTCTCCGTCAGCCACCGATGCTCCATCCCGTTTCCGCCGCCCCCCGTTTCCACGTCCCGCTCCTGGCCGGCATCGCTGCCGTCCTGGCCTTGACGGCCGCCACCGCCCACGCCGACGCCACGCTCGACAAGGTCCGTCAGCGCGGAAAAGTCTCTATCGGCGTGCTGGTCAACGGAGGCCCCTTCGGCTCCATCGACCCGGCCAGCCAGCAGCTCGTGGGCTGGAATCCCGAGCTGGCCCGTGCACTGGCCAAGGGCCTGGGCGTGGAGGCCGAGCTGGTGCAGGTGCAGACGGCCACGCGCGTGCAGTTCCTGCAGGCCGGCAAGGTCGATCTGCTGATCGCATCGATGGAACTGAACCCCGACCGCGCCGCCATACTGGGCTACGCGCCTACGCCGTTCTACCGGGTGGGCGGTACGGCCGCCGTGCGCAAGGACAGCGGCATCCAGACATGGGAAGACCTGCGCGGCAAGCCGGTCTGCCTGTCGCAGGGCAGCAGCTACGCCAAGCCGCTCACCGCCGACTACGGCGCGCAGGTGCAGGGCTTCAAGACCGCGTCCGATTCGCTGCTGGCGCTCCGCGGCGGCAACTGCGTCGCGGCCGTGCACGACAGCACGCTCATCCATCCGCTGCTGCGCACCAATGCCGAGTGGAGCCAGTACGCCGCCCCGATCACCACCGAACTGCTGCCCGCGCCGTCGGTGGTCTGGACCCGCAAGGGAGAGGCCGACACCATCGCCGCGGTGGACAAGGTGGTGCAGGACTGGCACCGCACCGGCTGGCTGATCGCCACCGAGAAGCGCCTGGGCATCGAGCCGGCCAATCCGCTGCTTCCCGAGCTGCAGACGAAGTTCCAGGCCGCGGCCCACTGAGCCCGGCATGCACGACAACGGCCTGCTCGTCCAGGGCGTGGACGCGCTCCGGGACATCGGATTGAACTACGCCTTCGTACTGGACGCCGCCGAACGCCAGGCCTTCGTGCGCGGCATGGGGGTCACGGTGCAGCTGGCCCTGCTCACCATCCCGTGCAGCCTGGCGGCGGGCGTGGTGCTGGCGGCCTGCATGGCCTCCGGGCGTGCCTGGCTGGCCGGCCCGGCGCGCGCCTTCGTCGAGGTGACCCGCAACACGCCGACGCTAGTGCAGCTGTACTGCGCGTTCCTGGTGCTCAACATGCTCATCACGCAGCAGCTGCGCGACTGGGGTGCGGGCCAGAACCCGCTCACGCCGTTCGTGTGGGTGGTGACCGTCGTCTCGCTGCACAAGGGCGCGTTCCATGCCGAGGCGCTGCGCGCCGGCATCGAGGCCGTGCCCGCCACCACGCTGGAGGCCGCGCGCTCGCTGGGCTTTTCGCAGCGCCAGCTGCTGGCGCGCGTGCAACTCCCGTTGGCCGCGCGTTTCGCTCTGCCCTCGCTCGTGAACAACCTCGTCGACCTCGTGAAGATGACCGCCGTGGCCTCGGCGATCGCCGTGGGCGACGTGACCTACGAGTCCATCATGATCTGGTCGCAGCGCGACAACGTGCTCGAATTGCTGCTGCTCATCCTGCTCTGGTTCGGGCTGCTCACCTGGCTGGTGAGCCGCGCCGGCCGCTGGCTGGAACACCACTGGAGGATGCCCGGCTATGGCCAATGACGCCGTCCTCGGCCGCGCGCCGGCCCGCCGCGCCGCGCCGGGCGCCGCCCCCGGCCTGCCGGCCGCCTGGCGCCTGGCGCGCAACCCCTGGCTGATCGCGCTCGCGGCGGCGCTGGCTGTGGTCGCCGCATGGCAGGCCACCGGTACCACGCCGCGTGCCGTCGCCTATCTGTGGCAATGGCTGCCCGCGCTCTTGCGGGGCCTGTGGGTGAACATCGAGATCAGCGTGCTGGCGGTGGCCCTGGGCACGGCCGTGGGCCTGGTGTTCGGTGCGCTGTCGCTCTCGCCGGTGCATGCCGTGCGCGTGGCGGTGCGCTGCTACGTGCAGGCGTTCCGCAATGCGCCCATCCTGGTGCTCATCTACTTCACCACCTACGTGTTCCCCTTCGAGATGCATCTGGTGCAGTGGACCTTTCCCTTCCCCGACTGGGTGAAGGTGGTGCTGGGCCTGGCCCTGCCCACCAGCGCCAACGTGGCGGAGATCTTCCGCGGCGCGATCCAGTCGATTCCCGCCGCGCAGTGGGAGGCCGCGCAGTCGCTCGCCTTCCGGCGCGGCCAGATCTTCCGGTGGGTGGTGCTGCCGCAGTGCGTCCGCCGCATGCTGCCGCCCTGGATGAACCTGTACGCCAGCATCACCATGAGCACTTCGCTGGCCTCGCTGGTGGGCGTGCACGACGTGGTGGATACGGCGCAGATCGCCAGCAACACGGTGGCGCGCACGGATTTCACCATCCTCGTGTATTTCACGCTGCTGGCTCTGTTCTTCGCGTACTGCTACCCGATCGCCCGCGCCACGCGCGCCCTGGAACGCCGCCAGGCCACGACAGGACCGACCCCATGAAACGAGACGACATCCCCCTGGCCGGCCTGGCGCCCGCCGCCGACACCGTCACTCCCGCAGCCGCACCGCTGGTGCACCTGCAGGACGTGCACCTCTCCTTCGGCGACAACGCGGTGCTGAAAGGCATCGACGTGCAGGTGCGGCGCGGCGAGGCCGTGTCCATCATCGGGCCCTCGGGCTCTGGCAAGTCGACCGTCCTGCGGTGCATCACCGGCCTGCTGCGGCCGCAGCGCGGCGAGATCGTGGTGGGCGACACACTTGTCCATACCCTGCGCACCGAGGCCGCGCTGATCGCGCTGCGCAAGCGCGTGGGTTTCGTGTTCCAGCAGTACAACCTGTTCCCGCACCTCACCGTGCTGGAGAACCTGGTGATCGCGCCCACCCGCGTCGTGGGCCGCGACCGGGCCGAGGCCCGGAACGAGGCACGCGCCCTGCTCGACAAGGTGCGCCTGTCGCACAAGGAGAACGCCTACCCCGGCGAACTCTCGGGCGGCCAGCAGCAGCGCGTCGCCATCGCCCGCGCGCTCGCCATGCGGCCCGAGCTGATCCTGTTCGACGAGGTCACTTCCGCGCTCGACCCGGAAACCGTCGGCGAGGTGCTCACGGTGATCCGCGACCTGGTGAAGGACGGCATGACCTGCGTACTCGTCACGCACGAGATGCGGTTCGCCGAAGAAGTCAGCGACCGCGTGTACTTCACCGAAGCCGGCCGCATCGTCGAACACGGCCCTGCCGCGCAGATCTTCGGCGACCCGCGCAGCCTGCGCACCCGCGAGTTCCTGCAGCGCGCGCTGGGCGAGGGCCCGCACAAGCGCGAGACGCCCGCGAGCCCTCCGCTCGCGTTCAACCAGTTGCGCTTCGCACTCTGACCGCCCCCACATCATCCGGAAAGAAGACCATGACAACGACAACCGCCCATTCCTTCACCCCGACCGTCCTCGCCGAGCGCCGCCGCCAGGCCGTCGATGCCGTACTGGCAGACGTGCGCCGCCTCACCGCGCAAGGCACGCCCGACCGCGCCGCGCTCTCGGCCATCACCGCACGGCTGGAGCAGCTGGCAGCGCACAAGGACCTGTTCAGTCGCACGGATTTCCCGCCTCCTGACGAGACGGCCGGCGTGGGCGCCTCCACGCGTTACCGGCTCAACCCCGAGGACGGCGACGGCGGCCTGGCGCTCTATTTGAACTCGATCAACCCCGGCAAGACCACCGCGCCGCACGACCACACCACCTGGGCCGTGATCGTGGCCGTGGAAGGCCAGGAGGTGAACCGCCTCTACGAACGCACCGACGACCGCAGCGACCCCGCCCGCGCCCGCATCCACCTGGCGCAGGAATTCACCGTACGGCCCGGCGCCTCCATCGCCTTCCTGCCCGACGACATCCACAGCATCGCGGTGGTGGGCACCGAGCCCACGCTGCACTTCCACCTGTACGGCCAGCCGCTGGAAACCCTTACGGGCCGCGTCGCGATCGACCCCGACACCGGCGAAGTGAAGAACTACAACGCAGCCTACTTCCGCCCCAGCGTGGCCGTGGCATGAGCGGCGGCCACAGCCATGGCAACGGCGGCCACCACGCTCCGATCGGCGCCGCCACCCGGCTGCTGCATGCCGGGGCACCCGCGCTGCGGGGCGGCTCCGGCCCCGTGAACGTGCCCGTGGTGCGCACCAGCACCGTGCGCTTCGGCAGCACCGCGGACTATGCGGACCACCACCACCGCCGCACCGCGGGCGAGCGCGTGGCCTCGTACGGCCGCCACGGGCTGGACACGCACCGCGCGCTGGAGGACGCCGTCACCGCGCTGGAAGGCGGCCACCGCGCATTCCTGGCGCCCTCGGGCCTGGCCGCCATCACGCTGGTGTTGGTAGCCCTGCTCTCCCCCGGCGACCACGCCCTGGTGGCCGACAGCGTGTATTCGCCCGTGCGGCGCGTGGACGCGACGCTGCTGCAGCGCCTGGGCATCACGCTCGAATACTTCTCGCCCTCGCAGGACGACCTGGCCGCGAAGATCCGGCCGAACACCCGGCTGATCTACGTCGAATCGCCCAGTTCGCTGCTCTACGAGGTGCTGGATTTGCCCGCCATCGCCTCCGTGGCACGCGCCCGCGGCATTCCCCTGGCCACGGACAACACCTGGAGCGGTGGCTGGTTCTGCCAGCCCCTGCGGCTGGGCGCGAACATCTCGATCCAGGCGGCCACCAAGTACATCGCCGGCCACTCGGACGTCATGCAGGGCACCGTGGTCACCGATTCAAAAGAGCTCACCGAGAAGATCGCCACCGCCTACGAAGCGCTCGGCCTCACCGTGGGCGCCGACGACGCCTACCTGGCCCTGCGCGGCGTGCGCACCCTGCCCGTGCGCCTGGCCCAGCACCAGCGCCACGCCACGCGGGTGGCGGAGTGGCTGCAGGAGCAGCCGCAGGTCGGTCGCGTGTTCTACCCGGCCCTGCCCTCCGACCCGGGACATGCGCTGTGGAAGCGGGATTTCAGCGGGGCGAGCGGGCTGGTGTCGTTCGCGTTCGCGGACGGCAACGGCGGGAATGGCCACGGCGGCGTGGATGCGCGCGGCGCGAATGCGTTCGTGGATGCCCTGCGGTTCTTCGGCATCGGAGCATCGTGGGGCGGGTACGAGAGCCTGGCGCTGGTGGCGCAGCCGGAGCGGCTGCGGGAGCACAGTGCGTGGACGGGGACTGCGCCGGTGGTGCGGCTGCATGTGGGGTTGGAGGATCCGGAGGATTTGATCGCGGATCTGGGGCAGGCGCTGGGCAGGGTCTCGGCAAGGGAGGCGCTGCTGGCGGCGTGAGGATCGGCGGGGCCCGCAGCGCCGTCGCCGGACAGCCCCGCGCGCGCACTGCCCGTCGAGACGCTCACGGGCATGCGGGGCCCGGGTAGGGATGGGCCGGATCGCCGTCGGCCGTGGAAACCACCGGCTTCTCGGCGGCGGTGGACCATCTCGCCCGGGGCCACCAGCGCTGCGCCTCCGCAGGGGTCCGCGCTTCGGGTTCGACGGGTTGGCCGGGCCGGGGCGTGATCACGGCCACGGTGCTGCAGCCCGCCGCGGCCAGCACCCGCTCCACCGGCTCGGTCCACCCGTGCGGGGCCAGCCTGAACAGGCCCCAGTGCACCGGCAGCAGCGCCCGCGCACCGACCCGCTCGGCCGTCAGCACAGCCTGCTCCGGGCCCAGATGGGCGTCGGGCCAGGCGTCGTCGTACTGCCCCGCCTCGACGAGCGCGAGGTCGAATGGACCGTACTGCGAACCGATCGCCCGCATGTCTTCCTGCAGCCCCGTATCGCCGGAGAAATACAGCCGGTGCCGCGGGCCCACCAGAACGAAGCCGCCCCACAGCGTCCGGTCGCCGCGCGGATCGATGCGGCCCGAGGAATGCCGGGCCGGCACCAGCGAGACCTCGACGGTTCCGACGCGGGTCGCCTGCCACCAGTCCAGCTCGACGATGCGGTCCCGCGGAATGCCCCAGCGCTCCAGGTGCGCGCCCACGCCCAGCGGCACGATGAACGTGTTCGTCCACTCCCGCATCGCGAGGACAGTGGGCCGGTCCAGGTGGTCGTAGTGATCGTGCGAGATGAGCACCGCGTCCACCCGCGGCAATTGGGCCAGGGCGATCGGGGGCGGATACCAGCGGCGCGGGCCGGCCCACTCGACGGGCGAAGCGCGGTCGCTCCAGAGGGGATCGGTCAGCACCCGCAGGCCGTCGATGTCCAGCAACGTGGACGAATGGCCGAACCATGTGACCCGCAGGCCGGTGGGCGGCGGGACGGCCAGCGCGGCCGGATCGGTGGCCACGGCGGGCACCGGCGTCCCGGGTTCGTCGTCCGGGGCTCTGGAGAGCCCGTGCAGCAGGGCCCGGGGCAGGTCGGTGTACGCGCGCCGGGGGTTCCGGAAACGGTCGCCGCGCCACTGGGGAGAGCGCTGCATCGCTGCAAGGCTTTCTTCGTCGGCGGACGCTCCCAGCGCCTGGCATCCCGCCAGCGCCACCCCGGAAGCCAGGACGGCCGCCAGGAATCCCGGCGCGCGGCGCGGAATCATGCGGCCTCGGTGCGCGGGCGGCGCAGACACCATTCCACCCCCACCAGGTTGGGCACCCAGCACATCCAGGCAATGACGCGGTAGGCCAGCAGAAAGTCCACCCCGGCGACGCTCGCCAAGGGCAGATAGAGGCGCAGCGTGACGGCGGAGAAGGTCAGCGCGAAAGACCGGACCATCCAGCGCCGGTGCGAGGCCACATCGCCCGCCACGATCCTGCGGACCGCCGTGCCGGTGGCCGCCAGCCACGCCGCGCCGAGCGCGCCGAAGCCCATGCCAGCGATCGGCCCGGCCGATACCCCCGCGGCCAGCACCAGGGCCGACACGCCGCCCACCAGGCAGCCTGCCCAGTAGAGGCACCCGACGATGCGGTGCAGCGCCGGCATCCGCTTTCGCAGCGACGCGACGAACTGCACCGGCCCCAGCAGCAGGGCCGTCGCGGCGCCCGCCGCGTGCAGCACGATCCAGGGCTGAAAGTGCCGGTTGGTGGCCACCCCGTCCGGAACGGGCCCCTGGCCGAACAGGTAGCGATACGACACCAGCGCGATCGCGGCGCTGGAGAGGGCCATCACGCCCCATCCGATCCGGCGGCGCGCCGACATGCTGGAGGGGTTGGCCGAGACGGGGACAGTGACCACCCCCACCTGCGCTGCGGTGTCGCCGGCACGCGGTGGGGCATTCGGAACCGGGCCTGCGACGAGCCGGGCGCGCTTTCCGGGCAGCGAAAGGGCGGGATGTGAATCGGGTGCCATGGTGTCGGTCTCGATAGGAAGTGACCTCCACTGTAGAAAGACCGGGCTGGATCGACCATACTGCGCGGTCTCAGAATCTATCGCGATCGTCCAAAGCCATGGATCCCTTGTCCGACATCCTCACGCTGCTGCGGCCCGCCGGCTACGGCTTCCGGGGCCTGGATGCCGCGGGCGACTGGGCGCTGTCGTTCGCGCGCGCCGAGGGCGTGCTGTGCTTCGCGATCGAGAAAGGCAGTTGCTGGCTGCGCGTAGTGGACGCCGGCGAGCCCGTGCACCTGCAGCCCGGCGACGTGGTGCTGATGACGAGGGGGTACGAGGTCCGCCTCTACTCGTCGGACGGTGCCGAATCGCGGGATGCGGCCGGCTTTCTGTCGGGCGTTCCCGCGGGGCACGTGGCCACGATCAACGGCGGCGGCGAGTGCAGCGGCATCGGCGGATTCTTCGGCCTGCAGGGATGGCGTGCGATGGACCTGCTGGCCGCCGTGCCGGCTGTCGTGCATGTCCGTTCGGACGCCAGCAGGACCGCGCTGTACGTGGGGGTGCAGCGGCTGATGGGCGAGTTGCGGGAGCCCCGTGCCGGCAGCGACCTGATCGCCGGCCACCTCGCGCAGGCCCTGCTGGTGGAAGCGTTCCGCGCGCACCTGGAACATGCGCAGGCGGGCGAGGGCTGGCTCGCGGCCCTCGCCGTTCCCACGCTGCGGCGCGCGCTGACGGCGATGCACGCCGACGTCGCCCGCCGCTGGACCCTGCGCGACCTGGCGGCCGCGGCAGGCATGTCGAGGTCGGGCTTCGCCGCGCATTTCGAGCGGGTCACGGGCGAGACCCCGATCGCCTACCTCACCCGCTGGCGCATGTTCATCGCCGCCGACCGGCTGGCCGCATCCCGGCTGCCCCTGGGCACCGTGGCGGCGTCGGTCGGCTACGAGTCCGAAAGCGCCTTCGGCGCCGCGTTCAAACGCGTCATGCACGTGTCTCCCCTTCGGTACCGGACGGGAGCGTCGAGGACGCCGGGCCTCATGCCGCCCGCGTCACCCCGCCATCCACCCGCAGGCTTTGCCCCGTGATATAGCCCGCGCCTTCCGACGCGAGGAACGCCACCGTCGCCGCCACCTCGTCCACCCGGCCGTACCGCCGGAGCGGACTCGCCGCGGCGCTCCAGCCATTCGGGCAGGCTGTCGATCCAGCCCGGCAGGACGTTGTTCAAGCGGATGTTGTCGTGGTGGGCGTGCGCCGCGCGTTCGACCTGGTCGCGGAGGCCACCCGGAGCCTGCGGCACGAGCCCGGGCATCTGACGGTGAGCATGACGCCGACCTTCGCCCCCAAGTGGCCCATGCCCCGGCTGAGTGCCCATACGCAGGCCCATCCGGCAACGGAGTTGCGCGTGCTGGCGACCGAACGGATTTCGCACTTCCAGACGGAAGCGATCGATCTCGCCGTGCGGTACGGCCGACCGCCCTTCGGCCCGGGACTGCAGGCCGACTTGCTGTTCGAAGAATGCCTCGTGGCCATGGCGAGCCCGCAGCCGCGGGGGGCAGGCCCGGGCCAGGGCACGCTGCTGCACGACGGGCAGTCGTCGTGGGAGCAGTCTTTCGAGCAGTGCGGACGCGGCCCGTCGGCGGCGGCCGATGCGGGCGGCGGAAGCGCTGCGCCGCCGGCGATCCGGTTCAAGCAGCGCCACCCGGAGTCGGTGGCGCAGGCGAGGCGGTGGTTCCTGCAGCAGGCCGCGCAGTCGCAGTGGTCGCGCGATGATCCCGCGGCCACAGCGCGGTGATCGATAGCACGGCCCGGCAGGCGCAGGCTATGCAGCCGCCCCCACCAGCCGGATGCCCGTCTGCCCTTCCCGCTCCAGCTGCGCCACCAGGCCCAGCTCCCAGTCCAGGTATGCGCGGAAGCCCGCGTCCCGCAGGTGCAGGTCCCGGTGCGCATACGGGCTGTACCAATGATCGTCGTCGCCGGTGAGCACGCCGGCATCGCCTGCTTCCACCGGCAGGCCGGCCGCAGCCCAGGCGGCGGTGCCGCCGGCGATGGCGCGCACGTCGCGGCCGGTGCGGGCGGCCAGCTCTGGCGCCACGGTGCGGGGCAGCAGGCCGTCGGGCGAGGTGAGCAGCACGGCCTGGCCAGCGGGCAGGTCGGCCACGAAGGCGGCGAGGCGATCGGGCACGGCGAAGCGCGCGCCGGCGATGTGCTGGCGCTCGAAGGCGGCGCGCCGGTCCACGTCGAAGACGGCGGCGCGGCCCTGCTCCAGCAGGGCCCGGGCCTGCTGCGGCGAAACCAGCGGCACGGGCCCGGCATGCGATGCGAGCACGCGCACCGGCTCGGGGCCGGTTTCCAGCGTGGCCAGGGGCGGCGGCGCGAACACGAACACTTCGTGGCCGCCCAACTGCGCGAGCCAGGCGCCGGTGGTGAGGGCCCGAACGCCGTCCCAGTCGGCGAGCACGATGCGCGCGCCGCGCGTGGCGGCGTATTCATCGGTGGCCTGCACCAGCTGGCCGCCAGGGGCCCAGCGCCAGCCCTCCAGGTGGCCAGCCTCGTATTCCTCGCGCGTGCGCACGTCGAATCGGTAGAGCGTGCGCTCCTGCGACTGCGCTGCGGCCTCCAGCCGCGCCAGGCCGGCGGCGTCGATGCGCTGCACCCCGGCGCCCTGCGCCACCGCGGCAGCGCGCTCCCGGGCGGCGGCCAGGGTGCCAGGCGAGGGCTCGGGCAGTGGCGTGGAACGGCCGTGGGCGAGCGTGCGCCCGGTGAGCAGCCAGTCCATGGTGCCGTTGCGCAGCGAGGCCACGCGGTTGGGGATGCCGGCATCGATCAGCGTCTGCGCGCCGACGATGCTGCGCGTGCGGCCCGCGCAGTTCACCACCACGAAGGTCCCGGGGTCGGGCGCCAGCTCGCCGATGCGGTAGACCAGCTCGGCGCCCGGCACGCTGTGCGCGAACGGCAGGCTGAAGGCGGCGAATTCCTCGGGCGTGCGGCTGTCCACCACCACGATGTCGTCGCCGCGCGCGATGCGTTCGTGCAGCTCGCCCGCGTCGATCCAGGGCGTGTGCTTCTCATGCTCGATGACTTCGCCGAAGGCCTTGCCGGGCACGTTGGTGCCGCTGAAGATCTCGTAGCCCGCGGCGGCCCAGCCATCGGTGCCGCCCGCGAGCACGGAGACGTTGCGCCAGCCCAGGCGCACCAGCTTGGCGGCGGCCTCGTGGGCCAGTGTTTCGTCGCCGTCGACCAGCACGGTGCGCGTGCCGCGGCACGGCACCAGCCGGTCGATCAGCAACTCCAGCCGCCACGCCGGGGCGGAGGCCGCGAACAGGATGTGGCGGTGCGCGAACACGCCGGTCTCGCGCACGTCGAGCACGGCGATCTCCTCGCCGTCGTGCAGCGCGGCCTTGAGCGCCTGGGACGTGACGAGCGCATGGCGGATGGATTTCGGGGGACCGAAGGTGCGGTAGGTGCCGCCCTCGCGGGTCTCGAACACCACGCGGCCGGGCATGCGGTCCAGAGCGCGGCCGTAGAAGTGCAGGTGCAGGCCGGGCTCGTCGCCCACGAGTTCGATGGTGTGCACGTCGGTGGGCGAGAGCTGCACCGAAACGCCCGGGACCACGTCCACGGTTTTCTCCGCCGCGAGCGCGTCGCGCGCCGGGTCTGCCGTGGGGCTGCGCTCGTAGAACACGTTGCGCTCGTTGCCCGAGATGCCGGCGATGATCGCCCAGGTGGTGTGGTCGTGCGGCGGCTGGGCCTTGCCCGGCAGGCCGGCCGATACGTAGAGCGCGTGGCGCCCGCCCGGCTCTTCGCTCAGGCGGTAGACCTGCGCGGGGTTGTCTTCCGAGACGGGAAAGTGCTCCGCGGGGAACAGATCGCGCTGCCGGCCGAGCTGTTCGAGCGCCGCGGCCACGGCGCGCAGTTGGTCGGGCGTGGCGGCTTCGGGATCGGGGATCAGCCGGCGCGCGGTGGCGATGAAGGCCGCCACGGCGGCAGCGCGGCGGCTGGCGACGTCGCTGCCGGAGAAATCGAGGGAGAGGGAGGTCTGGGTCATGGGAGCCTTTGGCAAGAGCGACCCCTACGTTAGGCATCCAGGGCACCGTTCGCCAACGAAGGAAACCGGCTATCGATATGCGGCGTGTGGGCCTGCCGCGGCGGCGAGCGCCCGCACGCCAAGCGCGCTGGCGTCATATCCATAGTCGCAAATCTTCGTTTCCCCGCAGGAAACGCCGGCCTAGGCTGACCGAAGGCTCCCGGCATGTCCGGGCCATTTCGTTTCCCTTGCCATTGCCCAGGTCCGCACCATGCTCCCCTCCCGAAAGACCGTGTTCACGGCCGCCACCGCAGCGCTCGCGCTGGCCGCCTTCGCCGCCACCACCCTCCACGCATCCCGTTCGCACGCCGCCTCGGACGCGGCGGCCGGGTTCCCCTCGAAGCCTGTGCGCATCATCGTTCCCGTGGCCGCCGGCGGCAGCGCGGACAAGCTCACCCGCACGCTGGCCGACCGGCTCGGCGCACTCTGGGGCCAGAGCGTCATCGTGGAGAACGTGGCCGGTGCCAGCGGCACCATCGGCGCGGCCCGGGTGGCCAAGGCGGCGCCGGACGGCTACACGCTGCTGCAGCAGGGCGAGGGGCTCACGCTCAACGGGATCCTATTCCGGGCGCTGCCCTACGACACGAACAAAAGCTTCACGCCCATCATCAAGGCAGTGGTGAATCCGCAGATCCTGGTGGTGCATCCCGGCACCGGCATCACCAGCCTGGCCGACTACGTGGCGCGGGCCCGGGCCAGGCCGGAAAGCATCAGCCTGGGCCTGCCTGGCAACGGCGGCATCGCCCACGTGGCGCACGAGATCCTGTCGCAGGAAACGGGCGCCCGGGTGAACTACATCCCCTACCCCGGCGGCGGCCCGGCCACGGTGGATGTCCTGGCGGGCCACACGGACGCGACGCTGATCACGCTGGCCGCGGTGACCGACCACGTGCGCGCAGGCAAGCTGCGGCCGCTGGCGGTGACCACCAGCTACCGGTCTCCCGCCCTTCCCGCAGTGCCCACCGTGGCCGAAGCCGGAGGGCCGGCGGGGTTTTCGGTGGAGAGCTGGCAGGGCTACTTCGCGCCGGCCGGCACCCCGCCGGCCATCGTGGCGAAGATCAACCGCGACCTCGCCACCGTGCTGCAGGCGCCCGACGTGCGTGCCCAGCTGGAGTCCCAGGGCTTCCAGGTGGCCGGCGGATCGCCCGACGACCTCGCGCAGAGCCTGCGATCGGAACAGCCGCGCTACGCGCAGGCCATCAGGACGGCCGGGCTGGCGCTGCGCTGAGCCATCGCGGCGCGCTGCCCACGGGCGGCGGCGCGATCCGCGACGAATGGCCTGCCGGCAGCCTGCCGAGGATCAATCCGCCGTGATCTTCCGCTCCCGCACGATCCGCCCCCACTTGGCGTATTCGGTCCCGATGAACTTGCCCAGGTCTTCGCGCGTGCCGGGCGCGGCGGTCTGGCCGTGCTTGAGCAGGTTCTCGCGCACGTCCGGAGCGTTGAGCACCTTGACGATCTCGGTGTTCCAGCGGTCCAGCAGGGGCTTGGGCGTCTTGGCGGAGGCGACGAAGGCGTACCAGTTGGTGGCGTCGAAGCCCGGGTACGTCTCGGCCACGGTGGGCACGTTGGGCAGGTAGGCCGGGCGCGCCAGGCCGGTGGTGGCCAGGGGAATCAGCTTGCCGGCCTCGATGTGCGGCAGCGCGGACGGGGGCGCGGCGTAGAAGGCGGCGACGCGGCCGCCGAGCACGTCCTGCAGGGCCGGTGCGCCGCCCTTGTAGGGCACGTGCACGGTATCGATCTTGGCGACGTCGTTCAGCAGTTCGCCGGCCAGGTGGGCCGCGGAGCCGGGGCCGGTGGAGGCGAAGTCCAGCTTGCCGGGTTCACGCTTCGCCTTGGCGACGAATTCGCCGAGCGTCTTCACGCCGGTGCTGGCGGGCACCACGAGCACGTTCGGGAAAGTCACGCCCATGGTGATGGGGGCCAGGTCCTTCAGCGGGTCGTAGCTCACCTTCATCATGTGCGGCGCGATGCTCAGCGGGCCGATGGAGCCGAACAGCAGCACGGAGCCGTCCGCCGGGCCGTTGGCGACCTGGGCGTGGGCGAGGTTGCCGCCCGCGCCGGGCTTGTTCTCGACGATGACGCTCTGGCCGATGTTCTCGCCCAGCTTCTTGGCGATGATGCGGGCCGCGATGTCGGCCGAGCCGCCGGCGGCGAAGCCGACCACGAGGGTCACGGCCTTCTTGGGGGGAAAATCTTGGGCTTGGGCGGCGGTGCCGGCGAAGGACAGGCCGGCAGCCAGGGCGGCGGCCAGCACGAGGGGGCGTCTTTGCATGTTTGCTTGTCTCCGGAATGGGCCGCCATCCTAGGCAGCGCGCAATAATTTGTGAATTGCAATTTATAACGAGACTAGTGCATGCTGCGCATCAAATTCGATCTGGCGGAACTGCAGGCCTTCGTGGTCACCGCGGAGAAGGCGAGTTTCCGCCTTGCGGCGGAGGCGCTGTGCCTTTCGACGCCGGCCCTGAGCCGGCGCGTGGAGCGGCTCGAAGAAGCGGTGGGCGTGCGGCTGCTGGAGCGGACCACGCGGCGCGTGGAACTGACGCAGCTCGGGCAGGAGTTCCTGCGCGAGGCGCGGCAGGCGCTGGTCGGGCTGGACGAAGCCGTGCAGCGGCTGGACGACCACGTGCGCCTGCGCAGCGGCCGCGTGACGATCGCCTGCGTTCCCTCGGTGGCCAACCATCTGCTGCCGCGCGTGCTGAAGGCGTTCGCCGACGCGCAGCCCGAGGTGCAGGTGCACGTGATCGACGAGAACGCCACCGAGGTGCTGGCAGCGGTGGCGCGCGGGACGGCGGATTTCGGCCTGAGCTTCACGGGCAGCCAGGACGCGGCCCTCCGGTTCCAGGCGCTGACGCGCGAGCGCTACGTGCTGGCCATGCCGCGCGACCACGCCTGGGCGCACCGCGCCGAGGTGCCCTGGGCGGACCTGGCCGGGCAGCGGCTGGTGTCCGTCTCCAACCGCAGCAGCAACCGCCTGCTGCTGGACCAGGCGATGGCGGGGCTGCCCGGGCAGCCGGTGGCCTGGTACGAGTGCAACCACGTGACCGGGGCCCTGGCGCTGGTGGAGGCCGGCCTGGGCCTGGCGGCCCTGCCCCAGCTGGCGTTGCCGCCGGACCATCCGCGGCTGCGCGGCGCGGCGCTCATCGATCCGGACCTCTGGCGCACCCTGGGCCTGCTGCAGCGCCGCGACCGGGCGCTGAGCCCCGCGGCGGCGGCGCTGCACGAGCGGCTGGTGCGGACGTACGCCAGCGGCTGAGTGCGACGGCGCGTGGCGCCACCGCGTGCTGCCTGATTCCGCTCCGCCGGGTCTCTAGAATCCAGCCGCACCGCGCTGCCTGCCAGCGCCCGGCCTGGCGACTCCGGCGCCCGCCGGGCACGGGCATGGGCCCGCGGGCGTTTCCTGATTTTTGTCCGTCTGCCTTGCCTTTCCCGAAGACCATGAATTTTTCCGACCGCCTCAAGCAACTGCCCTCCGTCGCCCACCTGTCCGCGCTGCACGTGCTCGGGACCGGCGGCGAGCCCGTCGCCACGCTGGAGAACAAGCCCGGACAGGCCGGCTCGCTGGCCGTGTACCACGCGCTCGCACAGCTCTACGGCGGGCGCATCACGCCCGCGGCGGCCGCGCTGGGCCTGGAGTGGTATGCGGAGCACACGGCGGATGCCGAGGCCCATCCCGGCAAGCATCCCAACATCGACCGGCTGGTGGAGTGGGCCAGGGCCGGAGCGGAATACGCGGTGCGGCTGGTGCCTGCGCCGGCCGCCTGACCACGGGGCTGCGCCGCTCCCGCATCCGGGCTGCAGCAGTGCTGCCGCCGGCGATCCATACGAAGGCTGGCAGCGTCAGACGGGAACGCGAGTGGAAGTGGCTGCCCGGCATTTGACGGATCGCCGCCTGGACAATGGACGCTCGCCCGCTGCCCGACGGCGGCGATTTCCCATGCCCACCGCTGCCGGACCCGTATGGCTTCTTTCTCGCCCTCTTTTTTCCGCAGGTTCTCCCCACGCGCCGCCCGCACGGCCGCAGTGCTTGCGCTCGCCGCCAGCCTGGGCGCGTGCTCCGGCGTGGGCACGCTGAACGCCCTCACGCCGCGCAGCGCAGCAACCGTGGACACGGGCGTGGCCTACGGCCCCCTGCCCCGCCAGCGGCTGGACGTGTACCGGCCCGCGGCCCCTGCCCCGGTGGATGGATGGCCGGTGGTGGTGTTCTTCTACGGCGGCACCTGGAACAGCGGAGAGCGCGGCGACTACCTGTTCCTCGGGCAGGCGCTGGCATCACGCGGCGTGCTGGCGCTGGTGGCGGACTACCGGCTCTACCCGGAAGTACGGTATCCGGACTTTGTGCGCGACAGCGCGCTGGCCGTGGGATACGGGCTGGAGCAGGCCGCACGTTGGGGTGGCGATCCGCGGCGCGTGTTCGTGATGGGGCACAGCGCGGGCGGATACAACGCGGCGATGGTGGCGCTGGACCCGCGCTGGCTGGCGGCCACGGGCCATGCGCCGCGGGAACTGGCGGGCTGGATCGGCCTGGCGGGGCCCTATGACTTCTTCCCGACGGACAACCCGGACGCACAGCCGGTGTTCTTCCATCCGGACTATCCCGCGCACGCGCAGCCGAGCGACTTCATGCCGCCGCCGGCCGCTGGCGCACGGCCCAGCTCCAGCGCCCTGCAAATGCCGCGCGCGTTCCTCGCCGCCCCCGAACGCGACCGGCTCGTGAGCCCCGAACGCAGCACGCTGCAAATCGCGCACCGGCTGCAGGCGGCCGGTGTGCCGGTGGTGTTGAAGACGTACCCGCGCGCAAGCCACACGACGCTGGTGGGCGCGTTCGCGTGGCCGCTGCGGTGGGTGGCGCCGGTGCTGGACGACGTGTCCGGTTTCGTCGCCTCGGCGCCGCCTACAGCTGCGACTCCAGCAGGCCGGTGACCTTCTCGGCCATTTTCTCGGTCCAGGGGCGGTTCAGCCAGTCCGCATGCGTCATGCGGCGGGAGCGGCGGATGTCCTGCTCGAACACTTCGGTCTGCCGGCGCGCGAACGCCTCGTCGTAGACGTTGAGGTTGGCCTCGTCGTTGAGGCGGAAGGAGCGGTTGTCGAAATTGGTGGAGCCCACGGACACCACGCGCCGGTCCACGATCATGACCTTGCAGTGGTACATGGTGGGGCCGTA
Source organism: Acidovorax sp. PRC11 (assembly GCF_031844105.1). Lineage (NCBI taxonomy): Bacteria > Pseudomonadati > Pseudomonadota > Betaproteobacteria > Burkholderiales > Comamonadaceae > Acidovorax > Acidovorax sp. PRC11. Next base: position 186,917 of record NZ_JAUZUQ010000006.1, read on the forward strand.
CTCGTAGATCTCGGCACCGGCTTCCAGCAGCGGCCCCCAGGTGCCGCGCGAGGCGGCCTTGACGGTCTCGGTGTCGGTGTGCTCGCCGGGCGTGATGATGCGCAGGCGCACGCCGCGGCGCAGCGCGTCCATGAGCAGGGCGCGCGTGAGTTCGTCGGGCACGAAGTAGGCGGCCGAGAGGTCGATGCTTTCCTCGGCCGCGGTGACGGCCATGTGGTACATGAGCTGCATGCTCTCGCTGCCGCTCGACGGCGAGCTGGAGAACATCTGCGCGCGCTGCGTGCCGACGGGCTCCAGCTTCGGGAAGTAGGCGTCGCCATGGAGCACGCGCCCCGTCACTTTCAGCCAGTTGTCGAGGAAGGTGGCCTGCAGGTGCGCCACCGCAGGGCCCCGCACGAGATAGTGCGAATCCCGCCAGTGCTCCGGGTCCTGCCCGTCGCCGGTCCACTGCGGGGCGATGCCGACGCCGCCCGTGAAGCCGGCCACGCCATCCACGATGAGCAGCTTGCGGTGCGTGCGGTTGTTGAGCCGCGCGAGGTTGTACCAGTGCGGCTTGTGGAATTTCTCGATCTCCACGCCGGCGCCGCGCATCTCGTCGAGGTAGCTGTCTTCCATCTTCGAGCTGCCGACCCAGTCGAGCAGCACGTGCACCCTGACGCCCGCGCGGGCCCGCTCGCTGAGGGCGTCGGCGAACTGCTTGCCGATGTCGCCGGACCAGTAGATGTAGGTCTCGAAGGTGATGGAGCGCTGCGCCGCGCGGATCGCCGCGAGCATGGGCGGGAAGATGCGGTCGCCGTTCTGCAGATCCGTCACCTCGTTGCCGCCGACGATGCCCGGGCCGAGCAGGTGCGACATGGCGCGCTCGAACTGCGGGCTGGAGGTGCCGTAGAGCCGGGGCAGCTGCTGGCGCACCTGGGGTTCGCCCGCCGTGAAATTGAGGACCACCAGCGCGGCGGCGGCGGTGGCGATGAAGGTGAGCACGACGGTGAGCAGCGTGCGGCCGGGTTTCTGCATGGCGGCGATTGTCTCGGCCGGTGCGGGGCCGACCTGTAGGCCGATACCTCCAGCCGCCTACACTGGCGGACGTTCCATTTTCCGGGCCGCACGCGGCCGCGCCCTGCCCCTTCCATGCCCACCATGTTCCGCTCCCTCCGCACGTTCTCCGCCAGCCCTCCGGACGCGCCCGCCGAATCACCGGCATCCACCGCCGGCAGGCGCGTTCCGCCCCGGGCGCCGTCCCGCCGCGCGGTGCTGGCGGCGGGTGCGGCGGTCGGCGCGCTGCATGCCTGGCCGGCCGTGGCAGCCGCTTCGGCCGCGGCGAAACCCACCCCGGCCCCCACGCCCGCCGAGGCCGTCTGGCCGCGTGCGCTGCAGGTGCCGGGCGGCGTGGCGCGGCTGTCGCTGGGCCCGTCGGCGGCGCGGCCGCAGGCCCATGCGGGCGACGTGCCGCTGCTGGTACTGGGCGATCCGATCGAGTGGACGGCGCTGGTCGGCATCGCGCTGTCCGCGCCCACGGGCACGGCGACGATCCGGGTGCAGGCGGCGGACGAGGCGGCACGCGACATCGCCTACCGCGTGGAGCCGAAGCGGTACAGGGAGCAGCGGCTGACGGTGGCGCCCCGCACGGTCGATCTTTCCGCCGAGGACAACGCGCGCTACGAGCGCGAGCGCGCGCACCAGCAGCAGGTGATGGCCACGTTCTCCACGCCGCTGCCGCGCGCCGCGGACCTGGCGATGCGCCAGCCCGTGCCCGGCCGGCGTTCCAGCTCGTTCGGGCTGCGGCGCGTGTTCAACGGGCAGGCGCGCAATCCGCACAGCGGCATGGATATCGCGGCGGCCACCGGCACGCCCGTGGCGGCCCCGCTGCCGGGCAAGGTGATCGACACCGGCGACTATTTCTTCAACGGCGGCACCGTCTGGCTGGACCATGGCGGCGGCCTGCTCACGATGTACTGCCACCTGAGCGCGATCGACGTGCAGGTGGGCGACACGCTCGCCGCCGGCCAGCCGTTCTGCAAGGTGGGCGCCACCGGGCGCGTCACCGGGCCTCATCTGCACTGGGGCGTGATGCTGAACCGCACGATGGTGGACCCGGCACTGTTCCTGCCCGCATGACGCGCCGCGACCATCGCACTCCGCCACCGCTATCGCGGCCCGCAGGCGCGGGGCGCGGGCCGGGCGCGCTCTCCCTGCCACGGGCCGCGCGGGAGCCGGTATCCGCCGCGCCCGCGCGCCTGCTGCGCTTCCACAAACCCTATGGCGTGCTGAGCCAGTTCACGCCCGAGGGCCGCTGGCGCGGGCTGAAGGACTTCATCGATCTGCCCGGCGTGTACGTCGCCGGCCGGCTGGACGCGGACAGCGAGGGGCTGCTGCTGCTCACCGACGACGGCGGGCTGCAGGCGCGCATCGCCGATCCGCGCTTCAAGATGGAGAAGACCTACTGGGTGCAGGTGGAAGGCGTGCCGGACGCGGCGGCGCTGCAGACGCTGGAGCGCGGCGTGCAGTTGAACGACGGCCTGACGCTGCCGGCCCGCGTGCGGCGCCTGGACACCCCGCCGGCCATCGGAGAGCGCGAGCCGCCGATCCGCGTGCGCCAGCACATTCCGGACACCTGGATCGAGCTGGTGATCCGCGAGGGCCGCAACCGCCAGGTGCGCCGCATGACGGCGGCGGTGGGCCACCCGACGCTGCGGCTGGTGCGCGCGGCGATCGGGCCCTATACCCTGGAGGGCCTGGCCCCGGGCACTTGGGAAGCAGTGCCGATACCGGCGTCCCTCGCGGCGCCCCGCCCCTCCGGCAGCGGGCGCGGATAGCGCAGTCGCCCGCCGCCATCCCATCATGTGGGCGGCACGGTACGTGCAGGAGGCCCCCGATGCCGGCACCGGCATGCCGGTCCGCCGTTTCCGAGGCGCCGCGCCCCCGAGGGCGTAGCATGCGCGCTCCCCCTACCTTTTCCGCCCGGGCGGCCTGCGTGGCTCCGGGCTGCCCGCCGTGTCCGCTCTACCGCCCCGCTCGCCTTCCACCCCTGCTCCGGACGCTCCGGCGCCCCGTCCCGCCAGCATCTACTGCGACCCCGGTTTTCTCGCATTCGCCATCGCGCGCGTGGCGGCGATGTTCGCCACGCAGGTGCAGGCCGTCGTGGTGGCCTGGCAGGTGTACGACCTCACGCGCGAGCCCATGGCGCTGGCATTCGTGGGGCTGGCGCAGTTCCTTCCCATGCTGGCGCTGCTGCTGCCGGCCGGCGACCTGATCGACCGCGTGCCGCGCAAGCGCATCCTCTGCGCGAGCTGGGGCGTGGGTGCCGTCTGCAGCGCACTGCTGTGGTGGCTGTCGGGGCACGGGACCGCGGGCGTGGCGGGCATCTACGCGGTGCTGGTGCTGTTCGGCGCCTCGCGGGCGTTCTCGGCGCCGTCGCTGCAGAGCCTGCTGCCGCAGGTGGTGCCGCGCGAACGGCTGGCATCGGCCATCGCCGCCAACTCGATGCTCATGCGCACGGCGGCCATCGGCGGGCCGTTCATCGGCGGGCTGCTGTACGCGGCGGGCGGGGGCGAGATGACCTACGCCGTCTGCTTCGTCTCTTTCGCGGTGGGAGCGCTGCTGATGCTGCGCGTTCCGGTGGCGCACGCCGCACCGCTCGGGCCGGTGCTGGGCACGATGCGCGAGCGCTTCGGCGAGGGCATCCGCTTCATCCGCTCGCGGCCCATCATCCTGGGCACGATCTCGCTGGATCTGTTCGCGGTGCTGCTGGGTGGCGTGATCGCGCTGCTGCCCATCTACGCGCACGAGGTGCTACACGTGGGACCCGAAGGGCTGGGCGCGCTGCGCAGCGCGATGGCCATCGGCGAGGTCGGCACGGGCTTCTACCTGAGCATGCGGCCCTTCAACCGCCGCGTGGGCGCGACGATGTTCACGGCCGTGGCGGTCTTCGGCGCCGCGAACCTGGTGTTCGCGTTCTCGACCGTGTTCGCCCTGTCGTTCGCCGCGCTGATCGTGGCGGGGGCGGCCGACATGGTGAGCGTGTACATCCGCGGCTCGCTCGTGCAGTTCTCCACGCCCGATGCGATGCGCGGCCGGGTGAGCGCGGTCAACATGCTGTTCATCGGGTCGTCCAACGAACTCGGGGAGTTCCGCGCGGGCACCAGCGCGGCCTGGCTGGGGGCGGTGCCGGCGGCCGTGGCGGGCGGGCTGTGCACGCTCGGCGTGGTCGGTGCGTGGGCGTGGATGTTCAAGCCGCTGCGGCGGGTGGACCGCTTCGAGGAGGCATCGCCCCAAGCGGCCCCACTCGCAACGCATTCGCGGAAATGACGTAGTCGCAGGAAGACGGGTGAGACCGTGCCCCGCACAGCGGAATAGTGATCAATATATATTACTGTTGAGTGGCATTTTTATCGATTAAATGGGAAGATTCTCGGCAGCACTGACCCTTTGCTGTGAAATGAATGGTTCAGCCGAAAGTGGATCGTGCAATTTCATAAGAAAGAGAATTCGATGAAAAATGCGAAAGTGCGAACGCAGTTGCTGATGGCTTTCGGCACCATGGCGGGACTGATCTTTTTCATGTCCTTGTTTGGCGTGCTGGCTCTGGGTCATGCCAGGGACCGGTTCGATGGGTATGTGGAAGGCATCGACGCGCGCAACCAATTGGCCGCGCAACTTCGCAGCGCCATCAACGACCGGGCGATCGCTGCCCGCAACACGGTGCTGGCCATCTCGCCGGCCGACATACAGGCCGAGAAGGCGCGTGGCGAGCAGGCCCATGCCCGCGTGCAGAAGGCGCTGGCCGCGCTGAAAGAGCGCATCGCCGCCGCCGACGACACCTCCGAGCAGGCGCGCGCCCTGGTCGCGGAAATGGACCGGATCGAGCAGAGCTACGCGCCCGTCGCCCTGGGCATCATCGACCTGGCGGTGCGCGGCGAGCGCGCCCAGGCGATCGAAAAGCTCAACCGGGAATGCCGCCCGCTGCTCGACCGCTTCTCCGCCACCGCGACCGAGTATGCGCAGCTGTCCGAGCAGACGGCCCACCGGCTGACGCAAGAGGCCGCCGGGCGGCTCGCCAGCGAGCGCTCCGCCATCATTGCGGCGGCGGTGCTGGCGTTCGCCATTGCCACCGTCGCGGGCATCGTCATCACGCGCAGGCTCACCCAGTCCCTGGGCGGAGAGCCGGGCGAGCTGCGGCAGATCGCCGAACAGGTGGCGAGCGGCGATCTCTCGCCGATGCAGCGCCATGGCGACCCCGTGCCCGGCAGCGTGCTGGCCTCGCTCGCGAGCATGCACGCGACCCTCGCGCACCTCGTGGGCGACGTGCGCCTGGCGTCGGACTCCATCGCCACGGGCTCCAGCGAGATCGCCACGGGCAATGCCGATCTGAGCCGGCGCACCGAGATGCAGGCGAGCGCCCTGGAGGAGACCGCCTCGGCCATGGAGCAGCTGGGCGCCACGGTGCGGCACAACGCGGACAACGCCCGCGTGGCCAGCCAGCTCGCCACCGGCGCGACCGACGTGGCCGGCCGCGGCGGCAGGATCGTCGAGCAGGTGGTCAGCACCATGGAGGAGATCAGCGCCAGCTCGCGCGAGATCGCCGAGATCACCGGGGTGATCGACAGCATCGCCTTCCAGACCAACATCCTCGCGCTCAATGCCGCCGTGGAAGCGGCACGCGCGGGTGATCAGGGGCGCGGCTTCGCCGTCGTCGCGGCGGAGGTGCGCACCCTGGCGCAGCGCAGCGCGGAGGCGGCCAAGGAGATCCGCGCACTGATCATCGGCAGCGTCGAGAAGGTGGACAAGGGCGCCGGCCTCGTCACGCAGGCCGGCACCACGATGTCGGAGATCGTCGCCGAGATCCGCCGCGTGAGCGAGATCGTGGGCGAGATCAGCGTCGCGAGTGCCGAGCAGAGCGACGGCGTGCTGCAGGTCGGCCAGGCGGTGTCGCAGATGGACCAGGCCACGCAGCAGAACGCCGCGCTGGTGGAGGAAGGCGCCGCAGCCGCCGCCAGCCTGCGCGAGCAGGCGCGGCGGCTGGAGACCTCCGTGGCCGTGTTCCGCGTGCCGCTGGCCCTCGGCGGCATGGAGGGCGCGGCCCTGTCCCGTCTGCCCGCGTAAGCGGATCCGGCGCCCCGGCCTCGGGACGCCGCCAGCGGCAACCGGCGGCAGCGACCCGTCGCGGCGGCCGGCTCCCTGCGCAGCGACTAAAAAAACGGGGGTGGCTAGAATCCGCGCCACCCTTGTCCACCCCGCCCCGCGCGCCCGCCTTTTGCCCTGCCACGCCTCCACTCCCTACCGCCTGCGCCACCCTGCACTGCAGCCACGCCCATCCGTACCACGCGGCGTGAAACGGCTCGGCGGGCTGCTGCTCGCGGCCTGCGGGCTCGCCTTCTCCGGGATCGCCGCGGCCACGCCGCACGCGAAAGCCGCCAGCGCCCATGCGACCAAGGCCCCGCAGGAGGAGCAGCCGCTGCACGTCTGGCACTGCTGGGCATCGCCCGGCGAGCAGCGGCGCAGCGAGGTGCTGGCCCGGCATCTGGCGCGCCACGGCGTGCGCTGGACCATCGACGAGCCGGTCTGCGTCAACGGCAACAGCGCGCTCTCGGTCTTCACCCAGCGTTTCCAGCACCGCCTGCCGCGCCCCGCCGCCGTGATGACGGCCGGTGAAGGCGCGCCGCCCCTGGCCGCCAAGGGACTGCTGCTGCCGCTGGACGCCGTCGCGCGCGAGCAGGAATGGGAAGAGGTCGTGCCCTACGCGCTGCAGGACTGGGCCCGCTACCGCGGCCACTGGATCGCCGCGCCGCTGTTCGTGCATTCCACCAACCTGCTGTGGTTCAACAAGCCGCTGCTCGACCAGTTGGGCGGCACCGCGCCCGACACCTGGGACGAGCTGATCGCGCTGCTCGAACGCGCCCGGCAGGCCGGCATCGTGCCGGTGGGGATCGGCTCCGACGCCTGGGAATACTCGTTCTGGTTCGAATCGGTGGCGGCCGGCGCGGGCGGTGCCGAGTTCTACCGCCGCTTCTTCCTGGAGCACGACCGGCGCGCCTACGACGAAGCCGTGGTGCGCCGCATCTTCGCGCGCATGGCGCAGTTGCGCCCTTACCTGCGGGCGAACGCCGCGTCGCGGGACTGGAGCGGCGCCAGCAGCCTCGTCGAGCAGGGCAAGGCGCTGCTGCAGATGCAGGGCAGCTGGCTGAACGGCGAGCTGCGCCAGCGCGGCATGGAGGCGGGCCGCGACTACCTCTGCCCGCGCTTTCCCGACACGCAGGGGATGGTGCTCTACATCGGCGACCAGGTCGGCTTCGTGCGCGGCGCCGCGGCGGACCCGGCCACGCAGCGCGCCTTCATGCGCATGGTGATGGACGTGGATTTCCAGCGCGAGATGGGCATCGCCAGCGGCGCCGCGCCCGCGCGCGTGGATGTGCCCGACACCGGCGCCGACCTGTGCGGCCGCCAGGCCATCCGCGACCTGCGCAGCGCGAACATGCGGCGCACGGTGCTCGCGGCGTTCTCGGCGCTGTCGCCGCGCTCGGTACAGCAGCACATCAACGACATCGTCATGCAGCACCTGCAGGGCCGCATCGACGATGCGCGCGCCACCGAACGGCTCAAGGACCTGATCCTGGGCACCGGGCCGGTGGGCCCCGAGCGCTGAGCGCGGATCGTCCGGTGCGGTTCGCGGCGTGCCGGGCACCCGGCGCCCCGGCACCGCGGCCTGCTGTCGTGCTACCGCTTCGATAGCACACCGACGAGCATGGGGGCGCCTCCTGGCGCGTTTCTCCTGATGAGATGGAAGGCACGCGGCAATACATCTGTGTCCGGTGGGTAAAACCTTCCGCGCCCCCTTGCGGGGCCCCGTGCGGCGGCGCACCATGCGCTCCACAGCCACTCCTCCTCCAACACCATGCTGTCCTCCGTGAACCCCGCCGGCCTGGGCGACACGCTCCCGCCCGCCGCCTTGGGACGACGCCAATGGCTCGCCACCGCCGCCATCGGCCTGTGCGGTGCCGCGGGCCTCACCCTGGTGGCGCCCCCGGGCGCATTCGCGGCCGAGGGCCCCGACGCGCAGCCGCTGCGCGACGCACCGCGTTCGCCCGCGGAAAGCGCGCGCCTGCTGGACCGGCTCACCTGGGGCGCGGACACCGCATCGATCGTAGCGCTGCAGCGCGTCGGCCCGGCCGCCACGGTGGCGGCACTGCTGCGGCCCGCGCCCCATGCGCCGCTGCCCGCGCAGGCCCAGGCGCAGATCGACGCGATGGCGATCACGCGCACGCCGATGGAAGCGCTCGCGATCGATCTGCAGGCGCGCCAGCAGGCGATCAAGGCGGAGCCCACGGAAGACGCCCGCAAGGCCGCGCAGGAGGCCTACCAGCGCCAGATGCGCGGCCTGCAGCGCGAGGCCGAGCGGCGCTTCGTGCTGCGCGCCGTGTACTCGCCCGCGCAGCTGCAGGAGAAGATGACCTGGTTCTGGATGAACCACTTCAACGTGTTCGCCGGCAAGGCCGACATCCGCGCCATGGTGGCCGACTACGAGGACCGCGCGATCCGGCCGCATGCCCTGGGGCGCTTCCGCGATCTGCTGGGCGCCACGGTGCGGCACCCGGCGATGCTGCGCTACCTCGACAACGCCCAGAACGCGGCGAACCGCATCAACGAGAACTATGCGCGCGAGCTGATGGAGCTGCACACGCTGGGCGTGGACGGCGGCTACAGCCAGCGCGACGTGCAGGAGATGGCGCGCGTGCTGACCGGGCATGGCGTCTCCCTGCGCCCGCTGGACGAACCGCCCCCGAAGCTCAGGCCCGAATGGGCGCAGCAGTACGTGCGGCGGGGCCTCTACGAGTTCAACCCGCAGCGCCACGACTGGCAGCCCAAGGAGCTGCTCGGCCGGCCGCTGCAGGGCCAGGGCATGGCGGAACTCGACGAAGCGCTCGACCGGCTCGCCCGCGCGCCGGCCACCGCGCGCTTCGTGACGCGCAAGATGGCCGCCTACCTCGTCGGCGACGCGCCGCCGCCCGCGCTGCTGCAGGCGCTGGCCGAGCGCTTCCAGCAAAGCGATGGCCACATCGGAGCGGTGCTGCAGACGCTGGTCGCGAGCGAGGCCTTCCAGGCATCGCTCGGCACGCGGCTGCGCGATCCGGTGCAGTACGTGATGGCCGGCCTGCGCCTGGGCTATGCGGACCGCGTGCTCGCCAATCCGGACCCGGCGATCTCCTGGCTGCAGCGCCTGGCCGAGCCGCTCTACGGGCGCGTGACGCCGGACGGCTACCCGCTGGACTCGGCCGCCTGGACCAGCTCCGGCCAGCTCGCCGTGCGCTTCGAGATCGCGCGCGCCCTGGGCGGCGCCGGCACGGGCGCGCTGTTCCGGGCCGAAGGCGCGCCGCCGCCGAAGGTGCAGCCACCCGCCATCGCGCAGAGCGCCGCCTTCCGCGCGATGGAGCCGCAGCTCGCTCCCGCCACGCGCGTGGCGCTGGCGCGCGCGGGATCACCGGCGGAATGGAACACTTTCTTGCTCTCTTCCCCCGAGTTCATGTACGCCTGAGGTGCGCGCCGGTCGTTGCAACCCAGAGCGCACGCGGGCACCTGCCCCACGCGCCGCCGATGAATTCGTCACCTTCCGTGCCGTCCCCGATGTCCAGGAAAGGCCTGCCATGACGCCTACCGCCTCCCCCCGATATGCCAGTGGAGCCGCCGGCACCACTCCGACGCGCCGCCGCTGCCTGCAGGCGCTCGCCGCCCTCGCGGCGCCCGGCGTGCTGCAGGCCAGCCTGGCGGCCACGCCGCAGGGGAGCGCGGACGCGCGCTTCCTGCTGGTCTTCCTGCGCGGCGGCTACGACTGCGCCAGCCTGCTGGTGCCCACCGCCAGCGATTTCTATTACGAGAGCCGCCCGAACATCGCGATCGCGCGGCCCGGCGGCGACGGCAGCGCCCTGCCCCTCACGTCCGACTGGGGGCTGCACCCGGCGCTCGCCGGCTCGCTGCTGCCGCTCTACGCGAAAAAGCAGGTCGCCTTCGTGCCGTTCTCGGGCACCGACGATCTCACGCGCAGCCACTTCGACACGCAGGACAGCATCGAGCTGGGCCAGCCGGTGGGTGCGCGGCGCGACTACCGCTCCGGCTTCCTGAACCGCCTGGCGCTGGAGCTGGGCGCGCAGCCGCGCTGGCACGATCACCTTGCGCCCATGGCCTTCACCGACACGCTGCCGCTGGTGCTGCGCGGCGGCTACGACGTGCCCAACACGGCGCTGGCCGCGGCCGGCGCGGCCAGGCCCGGCATCGACGAACGGCAGGCCGCGCTCATCGCCTCCATGTACCAGGGCACGCCGCTGGCAGGGCCGGTGGCCGAGGGCTTCCAGACACGCGACGAAGTGGCGCGCACCATGCAGGGCGAAATGGACGCCGCCAGCCGCAACGCGCTCAGCACCAAGGGCTTCGAGGGCACGGCGCGGCGCATGGCGCGCCTCATGCAGTCGCGCTACAACCTGGGCTTCGTGGACGTGGGCGGCTGGGACACGCACGTCGGCCAGGGCAACGCCACGGGCGCGCTCGCCAACCGCTTCGAGGAACTGGGCCGCGGCCTGGCCGCCTTCGCCGACGAAATGGGGCCGGCCTGGGACCGCACCACTGTCGTGGTGGTGAGCGAATTCGGCCGCACCTTCCGCGAGAACGGCAACCGCGGCACCGACCACGGCCACGGCAGCGTGATGTGGGTGCTGGGCGGCGGCATCGCCGGCGGGCGCATCGCGGGCGAGCAGCAGGCGCTCACCGCGACAACGCTGTTCCAGAACCGCGACTACCCGGTGCTCAACGACTACCGCGGCGTGCTCGGCGGGATCTTCGCGCGGATGTATGGGCTGAAAGGGAATGCGCTGGCCCGGGTGTTTCCGGGCGCGAAGCCGGAGGATCTGCGGCTGGCGTGACGGGCCTCAGCCCTGTGCGAGCGAACCCGACTGGAACGTGCCCGTCAGCAGTTCCGGCAACCGGTCCCGCCCCATGCGGAACCCGCAGGCCTGTGCGTGGCCGCCGCCGCCCATGCGGGTGGCGAGCACCGAGCAGTCGTAGCCGCGCTGCGAGCGCAGGCCGACCTTGACCTGCCCGTCCTTGCCGACCGCCCACATCAGCGCGAAGGTGCCGGACTGCTTGGACAGCATCTCGCCGATCAGGCTGTGGAAGGCGCCGGGCGCATTGACCATCAGGCCCTGCTCTCCGTCGAACACCAGCGGCTGCGCACCGCCGGCCACGTCGGCCGCGAGGTGGCGGAACTTCTCGTCCATCGCCTCGCCGCGCGCGACGAAGGCCTGCGTTTCCTCCGGCGTGAAGCGGGCGATGGCATCCCAGCGTGCGAAGTCGAACGGCTCCATGTCGAGCGCGGCGACGTAGCCGGCGGTCTCGGGGTACCTCCAGTTCCAGAGATCGCGGTCTTCGATGAAGCGCACCAGATCGGGCAGCGGGGCATCCGCATGGAAGAAGTCCCAGGCCAGGCGCGCGCCCGACTTGTCCATGTCGAAATGCACCACCCCGCAGCGGCATGAGAAGCCGGTGAGCTGTTCGGCGGCGCTCTTGTGGTGGTCCAGCATCACGAGGCGCGCGGCGCGCTCGTCGATCGCGCGCAGCAGGTCGGGCGGGAACGAAAAATCCAGGACGTAGACGTAGCGGCCCTCGAGCGGCGGCAGGTCCTCCACCGACTGCGCCTGGCCGTGCGAGAGGCCCACGCACTCCACCTGCCCGCCGTAGTAGCGCCATGCGGCCAGCGCGGCGCCGAAACCGTCGGCGCAGCGGCCATGGTAGAGCACCAGGGGCGAGGGATCGGTGGGCGACGGCGCCATGAGCAACGTCTGGGGCAGCAGGCTGCGGGCGGGGGCGGACGGGGCCGGCGCGGCCGAAGCGGCGCCGCCGGGAGCGGAATTCAGCGTGGTCATAGGTGCCGGATTGTCGGGCACGCGGCCTCCTCGTGGCCGGCGGGGCTGGCGCGCGCGGCTGCGGCGCGGAACAATGGCGCCGTGCGCAAGGCCGCCGGGCACGGCCCTGCACGGCGGCTTTCGCCGCATTGCCGCCCCGCCGAGGAGTTCCCATGCGCCTGTTCCGAAATACCCGCCATCCCGCCACCGCGCGCCGATCCACGGCCCGATGGCCTGCACTGTCGCCAGCGGCGGCGGCGTGCCCGATCGCGCTGGCGCTGGTGCTCGGCGGCTGCGCTGCCACCGCGCCGCAGGCTCCCAACGCCGCGGTCGGTCCCGCCGATGCGGCACGCCAGGCGACCGACCTCGCGGAGTGCCAGCGCTACGCGCAGCAGATCGGCGTGGCCCAGGAGACGCTGGACGGCATGTTGACCGGCGCGCTGGTGCTGGCCTCGCTGGTCTGGTCCGCCGGCGGCGGCCATGGATCGGTGCGCGACGGAGCCCTGGTCGGCGGCGCGCTGGGCGCCACGCAGGGCCTGAAGCCGCTCGAGCGCCGCCGGCACGCCGTGGAATCCTGCATGCAGGCGCACGGGTATGCGGCAGGCCCCTACGCGGTGGCGCCCGTGCCGCCGCCTGCCGAGCCTTCCGCAGGCCCCTTCCCGGCAGGCCCCGCACGCCCCACCATCGCGGTCGGTGCCGATGGCTTCAGCGCGCAGCAACTGGCCCGCACCCAGTCCTGCAGCGCCCAGCCCATCGCCGCGCTGGCGACCAAGGGTCCGGGCTTCGAGACGTACACCGTGGCCTGCGACAGCGGCGACGCGCTGGCGATACGCTGCGAATTCGGCAACTGCCGCGTGCTGCGCTGAGGGCGGGCCCAAGCACCTTCCGGCATCGCTGCTGCCACGCGCCACGGCCGGCAGCCGGTATGCTGCGCGCCCGATGATGCCCCTCCTGCCCGATACCCACCCGCCGCGCCCGGCCCATCCGCCCCTGCAGATCCTCTGGCGCGACGACGACCTGGTCGCCGTCTACAAACCGGCCGGCTGGCTGGTGCACCGCACGGGCCTGGATGCGGGCGAGACCCGATTCGTCATGCAGGCGCTGCGCGACCAGCTGGGGCAGCGCGTCTACCCCGTGCACCGGCTCGACAAGGGCACCTGCGGGGTGCTGGTGATGGGGCTGCACCCAGATGCCGCCCGCGCGCTGTCGCAGGCTTTCGAGCACCACCGCGTGGAGAAGCGCTACCTGGCCCTGGTGCGTGGCCACGCACCCGCCGGCATCCGCGTGGACCATGCCCTGCGGCCGGACGACGCACCGCCCCATGCCCCGGTGCAGCCTGCCCGTACGGAACTGCGATGCCTGGCGCGCCTGGAGCTGGCCGAAGCGAGCGACACGCGTTTCCCCACCACGCGCGCCGCCCTGGTGGAGGCGCTGCCCGAAACCGGCCGCCGGCACCAGATCCGCCGGCACCTCAAGCACATCGCCCATCCGATCCTCGGCGACGCCACGCACGGCAAGGGGCCCCTCAACCGCTGGTGGGCGGAGCGGCTGGGCCTGCAGCGGCTCTGGCTCCATGCATGGCAACTCACGCTGCCGCATCCGGCGACCGGGCAGCGGCTGGTGCTGCCGAGCGGTCTCCGCCATCCGCTGCTGGACGGCACCCCAAGGCAGACGGTACCGGCGCCCACCGCCCCGCCGGAACCGGCAGGCCCCGGCGCAGCGGATGGCGCCGTGGCCGCGGACCTGCGCGACTGGCAGCTCCGGGTGCTGTCGCTGCCGTGGGTGCATTGCCCGGGGATCGACGGTGTGAAGGACTGAGGGCCAAAGCACGTCGGACACGTCCTACCTCGGTTCGCGCCTGGCGCCGCCCTGCCTTGGCGGGCGGGCGCGGCACAGTCGTCGCGATTCCGGAAACCGACGCCCCGCCATGCCACGCTGCCCGCCCTGTTCTCTTTGCCACGCGGCATCCGCGGGATGCTTGCGCCACCCGGCCGCAAAGGCGCGGCCATGACGGAATGGTGGGAAATCATCACCGCCACCGCGGCCGGTGAGTTCTCCGACCTGCCCGATCTGGAGCAGGCCACGCGCATCGCCGTGCGGCTGGGCATGGCCGCCCTGCTGGGCGGCCTGCTGGGCTGGGAGCGCGAATACCGCGGCAAGGCGGCGGGCGTGCGCACCCACATGCTGGTGTCCATGGGCGCCGCGATGTTCGTGCTCGTCGCGGAACAGGAAGGCATCGCCCCGGCGGACAACAGCCGCGTGCTGCAGGGCATCATCGCCGGCGTGGGTTTTCTCGGGGCCGGTACCATCCTCAAGAGCGACGGTGCGCACCAGATCCGCGGCCTCACCACCGCGGCCGGCATCTGGCTCACCGCCGCCATCGGGGTGGCCGCGGGCCTGGGGCGCGAAGCGACCGCGCTGCTGAGCACCATGCTGGCCCTGCTGGTGCTGGGCGCCGAGCCGGTCCTGCAGCGGCTGCTGCACGGCAAGCAGCCGGCACAGCCCGCGTCCGCCCCGGAAGCATCCGGGGAACGCGCGGCCCAGGCCCGATCGCGCCCGCCGTCCTCCGGCTCGGACAACGGCAGCGAGACCGGCTCCACGGGGGGTGGACCGCCGCCGCTGTCCTGATCTCTCCTCTGCCAGGCGCGCCTGCGCAGCGCGGGCCCATGCTCCCGGGCCGGTGCGTCGGCAGAGGTGCCACACGCCGCCCGTCGCGATGCCTTCAGTCGCCGGCCCCGGACTCCACTTCCGAGAAATGCGGCCCCGCACCCGCGGCGCCCAGGCTGTCGTCCGGATTGCGCAGCGGGCAGGCCTTCAGCGACAGGCAGCCGCAGCCGATGCAGCCGTCGAGCTGATCGCGCAGGCGCGTGAGCGTCGCGATCCGCTGATCGAGTTCTTCACGCCATGCGGCGGAGAGCCGGCGCCAGTCGGCCACTGTCGGCGTGCGGCCTTCGGGCAGGGCCTGCAGCGCATCCGCGATGGTGGCGAGCGGCAGGCCCATGCGCTGCGCGATCTTGATGACGGCCACGCGCCGCAGCACCGAGCGCGGGTAGCGGCGCTGGTTGCCGCCGCTGCGCACGCTGGCGATCAGGCCCTTGGCTTCGTAGAAATGCAGCGCGGACACGGCCAGGCCGCTGCGCGCGGCGACCTCGCCCACGGTGAGGGAGGGCACGGCGGCACCGGCCAAGCCGCGGGACGGCGCACCGGATGGGAAGGCGGCGGCGCCTCGGGAAGAGGAGGAAGGCATGGTCCTGTCGCGCCATCGAGGCGGCAAAAAAGCGGTTGACCTCAAGTCTAGTTGAGGTTCGATACTGCGGACATGACGCACGCAACCCCCTCCCCGGCCGCTTCCGCCGCTTCCGCAATTTCCGCCACCTCCGCCACCGCTCCCGTTCTCACGCTGCGCAATCCGGCAGGGCTCTACGATCCCGCGCCCAACGGCTATTCGCACATCGCCATCGTGGAAGCGGGCGCCCGCACCCTCCACATCGCCGGCCAGGGCGGCGAAGACGCCTCCGGACGGCTCGCCGAGGGTTTCGAGGCGCAGGTCCGGCAGGCCTTCGACAACCTGCGCACCGCGCTGCATGCGGCCGGCGCGGCACCCCGCGACGTGGCCCGGCTCACGGTGCTCATCGTCGACCATTCGGAAGAGCGGCTGCGCACGCTGGGCGCCGCACTGCGCGAGGGCTGGGCCGGAGCACCGCTGCCCGTGTGCACGCTGATCCCCGTGCCGCGCCTGGCGCTCGACGGCATGCTGTTCGAGGTCGATGCCACGGCCGTGCTGCGGCCGGCATGAGTGTCCGCGGTTTTCCTCCACACTGTCCCTCCGAACGACACACCGTGACATCATCGATTCCCATGCCGTCAGGCCCTTCCACGCCGCCCTCCCACGACGCCTCCGCGCCCGCCGCCGGGCTGTCCCTGCCCGTCCTGCTGCTCATGGCCACCGCCTGCGGCCTGTGCGCGGGCGCGAACTATTTCAACCAGCCACTGCTGCATTCGATCGCGGTGCACCTCGGCGTGGGCGAGGCGACCGCCGCGCTCACCGTGACGATCGCGCAGGTGTCGTACGCCGCGGGCCTGCTGCTGCTCGTGCCGCTGGGCGACAAGCTGGAGCGGCGCCGGCTGATCGTCGGCCTGATGGTGCTCGCGGCCTGCGGCCTGTTCCTGAGCGGCTTCGCGGACAGCTTCGGCGCGCTGGCGGCCGGCACGCTGATGACCGGGCTTTTCTCGGTCGCGGCGCAGGTGCTGGTGCCCATGGCGGCCACGCTCGCGGCCCCGGGCCGCAGCGGCCGCGCGGTGGGGCTGGTGATGAGCGGGCTGCTGGTGGGCATCCTGGCCGCGCGCAGCGTGGCGGGGCTGCTGTCGGGCATCGGCGGCTGGAGCCTCGTCTACCGGGTGGGCGGCATCGCCATCCTCATCGTGGCGTTGGCGCTGTGGTTCGTGCTGCCCACGCTGCGCACGCCGCACCCGCCCAGCTACCTGCAGGTGCTGCGCTCGCTGGGAACCCTGGCGCGCCGGCATCCGCGGCTGCGCAGCCGGGCGCTGCTGGGCGGCCTCTCGTTCGGATCGGTGAGCGTGCTGTTCTCGACCATGGCGCTGATGCTCGCAGGCCCCGCGCACCGGCTGGGTGATGCGCAGATCGGGCTCGTGGGGCTGGCGGGCGTGGCCGGCGCGCTCATGGCCAACTGGGCGGGCCGCATGGCGGACCGCGGGCACGAGCAGTGGACGACGCGCGCCTCGGTCGCCCTGCTGCTCGCGAGTTGGGCCGCGCTGTGGCTCGGCGGCGCCAGCCTGGTCTGGTTCATCGTCGGCGTGCTGGCGATCGATCTCGCGCTGCAGGGCGTGCACATCAGCAACCAGAACGTGATCTATGCACTGGCCCCCGAGGCCCGATCGCGCCTGAACGCGGTGTACATGACGTCGTATTTCGCCGGGGCCGCGCTCGGCTCGGCCCTGGGTTCCGCCGCGTGGCAGCACGGCGGCTGGGGCGCCACCTGCGCCGTGGGGACGGCCGTGGCGCTGGCGAACGGTGCCGCGCTGTGGCACGACGCGCGGCTGGCAGGCCGTGGCGGGGTGCGGCCCGGGGCGGTGTGACCCTGCCGGAGGGTGGAAGACAACCGGAGGCCCGGGGGGCTCGCCAAGGTGACGCATCGAAAGCGCATGCTTCCACCGACTGGCGGCGTGGTCCGACACGCCCCACCACGGTCGAGCCGGTGTAATGGCATCTCCAGGAGGCCCCGCACGCCGCGCGGCCGGCCCACCAACCCATGCATTGCGAGGAGGACCGACCCATGCACGCAGAAAACGCGACCATCCACGGCGAAGTGACCTACCGCGAGGGCGACGGCATGCCCATCGCCATTCCCGAAGGACCAGTGGAACTCACCCACGCGGACGACAGCGTCACGCTGAGCTGGAAGGAACACGAAGAGAACGCCGCCGGCGTGGCAGCCATCCCTCGCCACGAATTCGACCGCTATGTGAAGGAAGGCGGAATCGTTCCGGAAGGCGGCAGCGGCGGCGGCGACGGTGACGGCCACGCCGACGGCAGCGACGGCTCGGGCGCCCCGGACGGTGGCGGCGACGGCGGCGACTGACCGTCCCCGCGCACGCGCTCCCGCCGGTCAGCGGATCGAGAGCGCGGCCGCCGCCTGCGCGAGCTGATCGCGTGCCGCCTGCAGATCGGTCTCCAGCGACCGGTCCGGGCGCCGGATGAACGGGCAGGTCAGGACCGCCAGTGCCTGGCCCTGCGGCCCGCGCACCGGCATCGAAATATCGATCACGCCGAAGGCCTGCTGGCTGTCGCCCTGCCACCAGCCCTGTGCCCGGACCTGCTCCAGGATGCCGTGCAGTTCCGCCGGCTGCATGGGTGCCTCGTCCCGCGCCTCCTGCAGGGCCTGGTGCTCGGCCAGCATCTCGGCGCGGCGCTGTTCGGTCTGGAACGCCAGCATCACGTGGCCCGAGCCCGTGTCGATCAGGCTCACCCGCACGCCCAGCCGGATCGACAGGCCCCAGTGGCCCGGTCCGTTGACCTGGGCCACCACCGTGATGTCCCCCCTGTTGTAGACGCCCAGATGGCAGGACTGCTGCGCCGCCATGGCGAAGCCTTCCATGACCGGCAGCGCCTGCGACACCATGCGCTCCATCGGCGGATGGGTGTGCCCCAGCACGAAGAGTTTCAGGCTGAGCGCATAGCGGTCGCCCTGCGGTGAGCGGGTGACGTAATCCCGCGCCACCAGCCGTTCGAGCATGCGGTAGATCTCCCCGGCACTGCGGTCCATGGCCTTGACGATTTCGGCGCGCGTCAGGCCATGGGGCTGGCCGGCCAGCAGCTCGAGGATGTCCAGCCCCTTGTCCAGGGCGGGAGCACGGTAGCGATCGGTTTCTTCTGTCATGGCGGGCTGGAAGTGGAATGGAGCGGCCTGCGCCGGACGTCCGGGCGGCACGGTGGTGCGGATGCTCTGGCCATCGCGCGGGAACGATCCGGCCGTGCCGCCGTCGTGCGGGCACCACGACAGCAGGGTATCCCCTCATTGGCGCAGCAGGGGGCCGGTTTCTACATTATTCACCAGTGAACTAAAAATTCATATATGCATCAGCGGGGCCTTACCGGGCCGCGCGTGGGACTGCCGTGACCCCAGGTCGGCGGTCGCAAGGCTTTCCGGCGCGACGCCCCGTGCCCGGAGCGGCCGGCGCTCATGCGCGCCACAGGTGGGGTGGACGCCGGGCCCGGCCCGGTTCTTTTCTCGACAAGCAAAGTTACTACAACGGAGATAAGTCATATGCATACGCCTTTCAAAAAAACCCTGGCGGCCGGGGCTGTCCTGCTGGCTGCGGCCGGCGCGCTGCCCGGCGCCGCGCACGCGCAGTCCAACGTCACGCTCTACGGCCGGGTGGTCGCGGGTGTGGAACACATCGACAAGATCGCCGACCCCGTCACCGGCCAGACGAACTCGCTCACGCGCGCTGCCGACAACCAGTGGGGCACGAGCATGATCGGCTTCCGCGGCAAGGAAGACCTGGGCGGCGGCCTGAGCGCGGTCTTCAACCTCGAAGGCGGCTTCAGCGCCACCAAGGGAACCACCGGCTCCGCGTTCTTCAACCGCCGGTCGCTGGTGGGCCTGAGCAGCACCAGCTGGGGCACGCTGATGTTCGGCAAGAACCTCTTCAACAGCAACGACGTCTGGAACATCGACCCGACGGGCCAGCAGTTCATGAGCAGCTCCACGCTGGTGCGCGGCCGCAACTGGCCCGGCGTGAACAACCTGATCGAATACACCACGCCGAGCTTCGGCGGCTTCACCGCCAATGTGCAGGTGGGCATGGGCGAGCAGACGGGCTCGAACAAGCAGTTGCGCAATGAAGGCCTGTCGCTCGCCTACGTCGCGGACAACCTGGAACTGCGCGCCATGCTCAACAGCCGGCGCGACGCCAACGGCAACCACAGCGACGCCTACGTCTATTCGAAGGACGCGATCCTGGGCGGCACCTACCGCATCGGTGCGGCCAAGCTGTTCGCCGCCTACGAGAGCATCTCCGCGCCCGACGCCGCGGCTGGCGCGCCCAGCAAGCTCAAGCACGGCTGGCTGGGCGTGCGCTACGACGTGACGCCTGCGCTGACCCTGATCGGCGCGGGCTACCGCGTCAGCGCCAACCGCGGCAACGGCAACGCGACGCTGCTGATGGTGGGGGCGGACTACTACCTGTCCAAGCGCACCTTCCTGTACGCGTCGCTGGGCGGCGTGAACAACAGTTCCAGCGCCAACTACGCGGCCGACGTCACCGTCAACGGCCCGGGCGCGGGCGCATCGCAGCGCGCCGTGTACTTCGGCATGGGCCACTCGTTCTGAGGAGGGCCCGGGTTTCCACTTTTCATTGCGAGCCGATAAAACGGCATTGGGGCTGCCATGCGGGACGTGGCAGCCCTTTTTTCCGTGGGGGTTCCCGCCGAGCCCGCCAAAGCGAGTACCTCGCAGGCCGCAGCGCCAGGCCCGCAGGGCCGATGGCGACCGCCGTCAGCTGCCTTCGCCGTCGCCGTCGCCGGATACGCCCCCGGCGGCAGACCGCCCGCCCTTGCGGCGCGACTCGCGCTCCGCTTTCCTCGCCGCACGCGCGGCTTCCTGGACCTCGGCCGCAGCGCTCCAGGCCTCGAACTCGGGCGGTGTCTCCAGGGTGATGCGGCCGAGGACGGCGCCGCGGAAATCCGTCATCACCAGCTCCGCCGCCTTCTGCAGGTTGACGCGTCCTCCGGACATGACCGCGCCGCGCTTGCGCGCGATGGCGGTGAGCAGTTCGTCGTCGTGCAGCGCGGCGATCGCGTCCGCGTCGAGGCCCAGCCGGTAGCGCGCGTCCAGCAGCGGCGCATAGTGGCGCTGCAGGTAGGCCAGCAGCTCCAGCGCCACCTCTTCCTCGTCGTAGGCGTTCCTCCCGACGGCGCCGCTGGCCGCGAGCTTGTAGCCGCTCTCCGGAATGGTGATGCGCGGCCAGAGCATGCCGGGGGTGTCCCACAGATAGAAATCGTCGTCCAGGACGATGCGCTGCTCCAGCTTGGTGATGCCGGCCTCGTCGCCCGTCTTCGCCTGCGTCTTGCCGGTGATCGTGTTGATCAGCGTGGATTTGCCGACGTTGGGAATGCCGCAGATCAGCACGCGCATCGGCTTGGCCATGCCGCCGCGCTGGGGGGCGAGCTGGCGGCAGGCGTCGATCAGGCGCCGCGCCGGGGCCGTCTCGGAGGCGTCCAGCGCGATGGCGCGCGTGTCGGGCCGGGCGTTGTACCAGTCGAGCCAGAGCGGCGTGCGGGCCGCATCGGCGGTGTCCTGCTTGTTCAGCACCTTGAGGGTGGGACGGTGGCCCGTCAGCTCGGCCAGCAGCGGGTTGGCGCTGGAGCCGGGCAGGCGCGCGTCCAGCAGCTCGATCACGACGTCGATGTCCTTGATGCGCTCGCCGATCGCCTTGCGCGTCGAATGCATGTGACCGGGAAACCATTGGATGGCCATGGAAGGGAAACTCTCTATCTATCTGTCCGTCGTCTTGCGTTGCGGGAGGTCGGCAAGGCGCGCGGGCCGCGGGCGGCAGGGGTACGGGATCGCCACAGGCGGATGCGGCGGGCGCGCAAGGATAATCCATCGATCCCGCGCGCCGCCCGTGCGCGCCTTCCAGAAAAAAGCCCGCAGGCCCGACGCCCCGGGCCGATTGTCCCAGACCGCCATGCCCCCTGCTCCCTCCCGGCCGCCGCAGGCGCCCGCCCCTTCCGCCGCCGACCGCAGGCAGGCGTCCGAACTGCTCTTCAAGGGCGTCACCTGCGCGCTCATCGGCATGGTGATCCTGCTCGCGCCCTACTACGCGCGCTCGCTGAGCGTGCGCGACCTGATGGGCCAGATCCACGTGGTGGGCTGGTTCGCGCTGGTGCTGGGCCTGGCTTTCATCGGCCGCTGGGGCTGGCAGCGCTGGCGCAGCGGGGTGCGGTGACCGCATCCGGCGATGGCCCCCTGCGCACGGCCGAGGACGCCGCGCGGGCGTTCGCGGCCCTGGCGGCGGCCGCGCAGGTGCGCGGTGTGGCGCTGCGCGCGCCGCCCCGCGCGCCCGACACCTGCTGCGGGCGCGGCTGCAATGGCTGCGTGTGGGAGGGTTTCTACGCCGCCGCGCAGTGGTGGTGCGACGATGCGAGCGAAGCCCTCGCGGCCGGGCCGATGGACCGGCAGGCCCCGCTGGCGGCGTGAGCCGCGCCCCGCGGGGCTTGCCGGCTCGGCAGAAATATTCCCTGCGGGACAGTACGCGATGCACTGCCGCGTTATTCTCCGTGGATGCACCACCCCGCAACACCTTCACCCGCGCAGGCCGCACCCGGCGCCCCGACGGCGCTTGCGCACGCACCCGGCTCCAGGGCCGGCCAGGCACCCTCGCGGCGCCTGCAGGCGGTGCGGGACAGCGGGCTGCTCGACTCCCCGGCGGAGCCCGGCTTCGACAGCCTGACGGCGACGGCCGCGCGCCTGCTCGGCGCGGCCGCCTGCTTCATCTCCATCGTGGACGAGCAGCGCGACTTCTACAAGAGCCAGTCCGGCTTTCCCGAGCCGCTGGCCACCGCCCGGGAGATGGCGGGTGCCACCTTCTGCCACTTCACGCTCGACCGTGACGACGTGCTCGCCATCGACGACACGCACTCCGATCCGAAATGGCGCGCCGTGCCCACCGTCGGCAGCCTGGGGGTGCGGGCCTATGCCGGCGTGCCTCTGCGCTGGGCCGGCCAGAACATCGGCAGCTTCTGCGTGATCGATACGGTGCCCCGGGCCTGGACGCCCGACGAACTCGAAACGATCCGCCAGCTCGCCGCGTCGGCCGCGCGCGAGCTGGACCTGCGCGCCGCCGTGGCCGAAGCCCGGGAGGCCGCCGCCATGGCGCGCGCCCAGGCGCTGTCGCGCGAGAGCGTGCTCGCCGTGGTGGCTCACGACCTGCGCACGCCGCTGCAGGTGCTGCAGCTGAGCGCTGCGCGGCTGCAGCGCGGCCGAGATCCCCAGGAGAACGCGGTCCTGCAGCGCATGCTCTCGGCCGTCGGGATCATGACGGCCATGGTGGAGGGGCTGCTGAAGCCGTCGGAATCCCCGTCCACCGTGCAGGCGATCGCGGTCGCGCAGCTCTCGGCCGACGCGGTGCACATGATGGCGCCGCTGGCCGAGAAATGCCGCACCGCGCTGTCGCTCGGCGACCTGCCCGACGCGGTGGTGCGCGTGGACTATGGCCAGATGGTGCGGGTGCTCGGCAACCTGATCGGCAACTCCCTCAAATACTCGCCCGAGGGCAGCTGCGTGCGGCTGTCGGGCGCACGGGCCGACGCCCCCGGTGCGCCGTGGGTGGAGCTGACCGTGGCGGACAACGGCGTGGGCATGACGCCGGAAGAAGTCGCGCAGGCCTTCGACCCGGGCTGGCAGAGCGAGCGGGCACGGGCCCGCAACGATGGCGTCGGGCTGGGGCTGGCCATCGTGAAATCCCTCGTCGAGTCGAACGGCGGCCGGGTCCGCATGGAAAGCCGGCCGGGCGAAGGCACGTCCGTCACCATCGCGCTGCCCTGCGCCTGAAGCCGATTCAGCGGCCGGCCACCATCTTCAGGCCGAGCGCCACGAACACCGTGCCGGCGATGCGGTCCAGCCAGAGGCCCGCGCGCGGCCGGCGCTGCAGCCAGCCGCCGATCGCTCCGGCGAAATAGCCCAGCAGGCCGAACAGCACCGCCGCCTGCAGCGTGAAGACCAGCCCGAGCACGCCCAGCTGCCAGGCCACGGCGCCCTGCGAAGGCACCACGAACTGCGGCAGGAACGACAGGAAGAACAGCACCACCTTCGGATTGACGGCATTCGCCACCAGGCCCCGGGCGAACAGCGCGCGCAGCGGCCGGGGCGGCTGCCCGGCCACGTCCATGCGCGCGCCGCCTGCGCTGCGCAGCGCCTGCACTCCGAGCCAGACCAGGTACGCACCGCCTACCCAGCGCAGCACGGTGAACGCGGTGGGCGACGCCGCGATCATCGCGCTCACGCCCACCACGGCCAGCAGCGTATGGCTCAGGCAGCCGAGCGCGCAGCCCAGCCCGAACGCGATGCCCTGCGCGCGCCCGCGCGACATGCCCATGCCCAGCACCAAGAGGTTGTCGGGGCCCGGCGTGGCGGTGATGAGGACGGCGGCGAGGAGGAACGCGAAGACCTGGGCGGCGGTGAGCATCGCGCGATGATAGGACACCGCCCGTGCCAGGCTGTCGCAGCCCGCGATGCCGCCCACCGGAACGTGTCCTGTACAGGACGCCGCCCCGCAGGATGGCAGGGCCCCTTCCGTGACAATGTCCTCCCTATGACGCCCACGCCACACCCCGCTTCCGCCCAGCCGCCTGCCGCCGCCGTGCTCCGCACCGGTGGCCGGATCCTCGTCGACCAGCTCATCCTGCACGGGGTGCGCCAGTTGTTCTGCGTGCCCGGCGAGAGCTACCTGGCGGTGCTGGACGCGCTGCACGATGCCGAGATCGCCGTCACGGTCTGCCGCCAGGAGGGCGGCGCCGCGATGATGGCCGAGGCGCAGGGCAAGCTCACCGGCCGGCCGGGCATCTGCTTCGTCACGCGCGGGCCGGGCGCCACCAATGCCGCCGCCGGCATCCACATCGCGCACCAGGATTCGACGCCGCTCATCGTCTTCGTCGGCCAGGTGGCGCGCGGCGCGCTGGGGCGTGAGGCCTTCCAGGAGCTGGATTACTCCGCCGTGTTCGGCACCATGGCCAAGTGGGTGGTGCAGATCGACGATGCGCGCCGCGTGCCGGAGCTGGTATCGCGGGCCTTCCACGTCGCGACGTCGGGCCGCCCCGGGCCGGTGGTGATCGCGCTGCCCGAGGACATGCTGACCGACGCCGTGCAGGCCGCCGACGCCCTGCCCTACGCCGTCGCCGAAACGCACCCGGGCGCCGATGCGATGCGGGCGCTGGCCGAACGGCTGGCGGCGGCGGAGCGGCCCGTGGCCATCCTGGGCGGCAGCCGCTGGTCCGACGCGGCGGTGCGCGACTTCCGCGCGTTCGCCGAGGCGTGGAGCCTGCCGGTGTACTGCTCGTTCCGCCGCCAGATGCTGTTCCCCGCGAGCGATGCCCGCTACGGCGGCGACCTGGGCCTGGGCGCGAACCCGAAGCTGCTGGCGCGCATCCGCGCGAGCGATTTGGTGCTGCTCGTGGGAGGGCGGCTGTCCGAAGTGCCCTCGCAGGGCTACGAGCTGCTGGACATTCCCGTGCCCGCGCAGCCGCTGGTGCACGTGCATGCGGACGCCGACGAACTCGGGCGGCTTTACCGGCCCGTGCAGGCCATCCACGCCACGCCGCAGGCTTTCGCCGCCGCGCTGGGCGCGCTGCGCCCGCAGGCCCCGGTGCGCTGGGCCGCGCATGCCGCCGAGGCCCGTGCCGAATACCTGGCCTGGAGCGATCCGGCACCGATCCGCATTCCGGGCCCGCTGCAGATGGGCGAGGTCATGCAGCACCTGCGCGCGGTGCTGCCTGCCGACACCATCTTCTGCAACGGCGCCGGCAACTTCGCCACCTGGGTGCACCGCTTCTGGCCGTTCACCACCTACGCCAGCCAGCTTGCGCCCACCAGCGGCTCCATGGGCTACGGCCTGCCGGCCGGCGTGGGCGCCAAGCGGCTGTGGCCGCAGCGCGAGGTGGTGGTGTTCTCGGGCGACGGCGACTTCCTGATGCACGGCCAGGAATTCGCCACCGCGGTGCAGTACGGCCTGCCGCTGATCGTCGTGCTGCTGGACAACGGCATGTACGGCACCATCCGCATGCACCAGGAGCGTGAATACCCCGGGCGCGTGAGCGCCACGCAGCTGAAGAACCCGGATTTCAAGGCCTATGCGCAGGCCTTCGGCGGCCACGGCGAACGCGTGGAGCGCACGGAGGATTTCGCGCCGGCCCTGGCCCGGGCGCGCGCCAGCGGCCTGCCCTCGGTGCTGCACTGCCTGCTGGATGCGGAAGCGATCACGCCGACGGGCACGCTCGCGGGCATCCGCGGCGCGGCGCAGGCCGCGGGGCGCTGACGGCGCAGGGCCCGCCGGCGCGACCTACACCGTCTGCGCCACGGGCGCCTCGCCCGGCACGGGCAGCGCGTCGATTTCCATGTAGTGCTGGCGCCAGGTCTCGAAGTCCAGCGTGTCGGCCGACTCGATCGCCTTCTGCTCCTCGATCGACTGCGCGGCCATGCCCTCGTAGCGGGCCTGCTGCGCATCGGTCCAGGGCAGGCCCGCGAGGGCATCGCGCGCAGCCACCGACTGGGCGCGCGCAAAGCGGATGAAGCTGTTGCCATGCGCCTCGGCCATGCGCGCCAGCACGCGCGCGGAGGGCGTGGCATCCGGATCGCGCAGCAGCGCCTCGGCCGACCGCAGCGCGGCGGCGTGCGCATCCGTTCCCTGCCCGGCATCCAGCGCCGCGGCGATCGGCCGGCATTCCGCGAGGATCTCGGCACCCCATTCCACGAGCGGCACGCTGCGCCCCTGCCGCTCCAGGCACAGCCCGGGTTCGCGGCCGCGTTCGGCCGTGAGGTGCTGGTTGCGCTTGAGGACCGCGATCTCGGCGGGCGTGTCGGGCGGGCTGTCGGCGAGCAGGCAGTGCAGCAGGAACACGTCCAAGAGCCGCATGGTGGAGGCCTCGATGCCCACGGGTGCGAACGGGTCCAGGTCCATGAGCCGCACTTCCACGTACTCCACGCCGCGGTCCCGCAGCGCATGCAGCGGGCGCTCGCCGGGGCGCACGGTGCGCTTGGGCCGGATGGTGCCGTAGAACTCGTTCTCGATCTGCAGCAGGCTGGTGCCCAGCTGGTTGTACTCGCCGCCCGGGTTGCGCACGCCCAGCGACTCGTAGGCAGGATAGGGGCGCGTCAGTGCGTCGTGCAGCGAATCGGCATAGCCCGCCAGGCCGTTGTAGCTCACGGCGAGCGTGGCCTGCGCATCGCTCTGGTAGCCCAGGCGGCCCATGCGCAGCGACGTGGCGTGCGGCAGGTAGAGCGCATCGGCGCCCAGGCGCTGCAGGCCATGCTCGCGGCCCTGCACGAAGCAGTCGCACAGCGCGGGCGACGCGCCGAAGAGATAGAGCAGCAGGAAGGCCTGCCGGCGGAAATTGCGGATGAGGGCGAAGTATTCCTCGCTCTCGATGCCGGGCATCGACCAGTTGTAGTGGATGCCGGAGATCGTCTGCATGCGGCGGCCGTAACGGTGGCCCAGGCCCATGCGGTAGATGCTCTTGGCACGCCCGACGTTGGACGAGCCGAAGCGGGCCAGCGGAATGGTCTCGTCCGTCGGCAGGCCGCATGGCATGCTCGAGGCCCAGAGCATCTCGCCGCCCTGCGCGAGCGTGCGCAGCACGAACTGGTGGATCTCCGTGAGTTCGCCCTCGCACTCCCGCACCGACGAACGCGCGCCGGTGATGAGTTCGATCTGCGACTCGCTGTAGTCGGTGGTGATGTGCGGATGCGTGAGCGCGGAGCCCAGGGCCAGCGGATGCGGCGTGAGCGCCAGCCCGCCTTCGGCCAGCACGCGCAGGCCTTCCTTCTCGATGCCGCGGCGCATGCCCGCCAGCCGGTTACCGGGCAGCGCGCGGATTCTCTCCTGCAGGTGGCTCGTCATGATGGATCTAGTTGTATTACCGGTTGGTCTGTCTGTTCCGGCACGGAACTTAGCACGGCCGACAGACTCGCGCTCGCGGACGGGTTCTAGCCCGTCGCTTCGCCCCGCCGTGCGCGCCTTCGCCCGGCGGGGACGGCGGCGCGGCACCGGCCCCACCATCGGAACCGTCGTGGCCAGCCAACGGCACGCCGCGCACCGCTGCGCGCACCGTCCAGCCACCCCCTTCCCGCGCATCCCCGCCGGGAGCGCGCACGACACCGATGATCCCACGGACCCCATGTCGAAGTTCTCCCTGCGCCCCCGGACCACCAGCCTGGCCGTTCCCGGCAATGCCCGCCAGACCGCCCATGCGGGCGCACCCGCGCCCGGCAAGCAGGCCCACCACCGCCTCCACCAGCTCGACGGACCGGCCGCGCAGCGCGAAGCACTGGCGCCGCACTTCGGCCTGGCGGCGCGCGTGCGCAGCTACCTGGCGGAGCCGCTGCCGACCGAAGCGAACGCACCCGGGGCCGAGGGCGCGGCACCCTCCGCCCCTCCGGCCCGCGCGCCACGCGGCGCGGCCCAGGCGCTGCGCCGCTTCATGGGCAAGGCCGGCACGGCGCTCGGCCTGCGTGCCGGCAAGCCCGTGGGGCACGACACGCTGACACGCTACCAGGGCAGCACCGCCGCCGGCGCGCGCCCGATCGCCCAGGACGATCCGGAGGACCGCGGCACCTGGCGCAGCGTCAGCGCCGCCCAGGCCCGCGCATTCGCCGCAGGCGAGGGCCTGCGCCGCGCGGACATCGCCGTGCGCAAGGCACAGGCGCTGGAACGGCTCGTGGAACTGCACATCGAGAGACTGGAGGCGGAGGTGCAGCGCGCCGGCCGGCGCATGGCCCACGCGGCCGACAGCTCAGGCCCGCTGCGCCGGCAGCAGGCGGCCATCGCGGTGCAGCGGCAGGCCCTGGATGCCGGCATCGCCCGGCTGGAGGACGAGGCCGGCGCCATCCGCCGCCGCATCGAGCGCGCCGAAGCGGCCCTCGCGTCCGCGCCCTCACGCGGCCGGCTCGGGGCGCTGATGCAGGCGCGCACCGCCGCGGACCGCAGCGGGGACCCGGCCGGGCTGCGGCAGCACCTGAGCGAGCTGCGCACGCTGCATGCCATCCGGTCGGCGCGCCGCGACGCGCTGGAGCGGCGCAAGGCCGAGGCCCAGGGGGAGCTGGAGCGGCTGGAACGCGGCGCGGTGGCGATCGCCCGGGAGCTGTTCGAGGCCGACGACGAGGCGGCCGACCTGCGCACCCTGCTCGGCCGCCTGCGCAGCCGCCGCGGCACGCTCGAAGCCACCCGCGACGCGCAACGCCGGGAGAACGGGATGGCCGAGGCCGCCCTGGCGGCGCGGGGCCAGGCACTGATCGCCCGGCAGATCGACACGCTGCCCGGGCTGCGCGCCGAGGCCGATCCGGCGGCCTCCGCCACCTTGCGCGAGGCGCTGCAGCGGTGGGCGGACGGGCTGGACACCTCGCCCTTCGCCGAGCGGGCCATTCCCCCGGCCGGCGTGGTGGCGGTGGCGCTCCAGGCACTGGCCGTGGCGGCCGGCGGCGATCCCGCGCAGGCGCTGCAGTCGCTGCAGGCCTTGCGCGGCCTGCACTGGACCGCGCTGGTGCCCGCGCCGGGGGCGGGCCGCACCCGGGCGCCCCTCGCCGATCTGCCGCCGGCGGCACAGCGGGCGCTGGACCACCTCGCCCACGTTCCCCGCGGCCTGCAGGTGATCGCCCACCTGCTGCGCCGCGAGAGCAGCCCTGCCGCGGACCCGGAGCGGCTGGCGGCGGCGCGCCTCGCCCTGCGCGCGGATGCGCTGCTGCGTGCAGCCGCGCCGGACGACGCCGCACTGCGCCAATGGCTGGGCCACGCACGCCACGCGGCGCGCACGGCGGTGCATGCCCCGGACCCCGCCAAAGCGCTCGCGGCCTGCACCGTGGATGAGCGCGCGGCCTACCATGCCCTGCGCAACGGCTACGACAGCAATGCCCCCGGCTCGCCCTACGCACGGGCGAACGGGCACCTGCAGACGATCGCGGATGCGCTGCACGACGTCGCACGGAACGGCGCCGCGCCGCGGATGTTCGGCGGCCGCCCCAATCCGTTGCGAGCCATGCCGGAGGCGCTGGAAGTGGGCGCCGCCACCGCCCTGCCCACGCCGCGCCGCCGGGCCGATGCGGCGCTCGAGGCGGCCGCGGGGCAGCTCATCGACCTGCTCGGCGGCCTGCGCGCGGACGGCCCGCCCGGCCGCGTCCCGTCCGGCGCGGAATGCGCCTGGCAGGCGCTCGCGGAAACCGTGCAGTGGGCGCCGGAGGGAACGGACCGGACCGCGATGGTGATCGACGCGGACGCGCTCGCACGCATCACGGCCCGCGCGAACGCATTGCGTGGCGGTGCCGAAAGCACCGCGCCAGGGCAGGCCGTGGCCCCCCGGATCCCGGCGCGGCCCCTGCACCGCAGGCTGCAGGACGCCTGGGCCCGGCTGCAGCACCGCGCGCACACCGTGCCCGAGGCCCTGGCCCTGCTGGCCGAGGGCCTGCCCGAAGACGCCGGTGGGCCCTCCCGCCCCCCGCCGCCGCCACCGCCCGGGGGAGTACCGGTGTCGTGGAGCGCCTATGCGCTGCAGCGGGGCGCGCAGTTCCGCGCCACCGTGCAGGAGGCGACCCGGTTGCTGCGCGAGGGCGATCCCGCCAACGTCACGCAGGCCCAGGCACTGTTCGACCTGACGCGCGACATGGTGGGCCACCTTGCATGGCGGGACCGGCTGCGGCTGATCGGGCAGCAGACCTGGGGCGTGAATGCCGGCCCGGTGTCCGCGGCCGCGGCCCTGGGCTCTGCGGCACTCGGCCTGGGCGTGCGGCTGATCGCGGGAGTGCAGCGCAACCGCGATGCCGTCATGGAGTTCTATATGGGCCGCACCGGCATGGCCCTGCAGATCGGCGCGCAGCGCACGGACCAGGTGCAGCTGGGCGCGGGCGCCAGCACCGGCTACGGCGTGCCCCTGGGCACCGGCCACGCGACGTTCGGCGCCACCCTGGCGGCCGACTGGCGCTGGCGCGGCGAGCGCGGCGTGGAAACCGGCGTGCAGCTGCGGCTGCCCCGGCTCGGCAAGGGCCGCGAGCCGGAACTGAACGTGGAATTCCTGGACGCCTACGAACACCTGCTGCGCCTGGCGACCCCGGGCTCCGACGGCGCGCCGGCGCGCTGCGACTGGCTGCGCGAGCTGCTCGCACACCATCCGGAATTGAGCGCAGGCCTGATCGACGCCGCCGGGCGCTCCGCCACCGGCACCGAGGCCAACGTCCACGCCAGCGCCGGGCTGCGCGCGGGTGCGGTGGCCGGCCGGGGCCGGCGCGCGGGCGCGGCCGCCACGCTGGGCCTCAAGGCGCGGCAGGACCAGGGACGCACGGCCACCACGATGGCGGGCTACATGACCACCATCTACCGCGATGCGACGGCGTCGGCGCGCGTCGAGGCCACGGCACGCGCCGGAGCCGGCGTCCAGTTCGCCGAGCTGCTGCAGAACGACGGGGACCGCATCCGCCAGCGCGCCGGCGGCGCACTGGGGCTGCTCGACGCGGGCCGCACGGTGGAACTGCGCAACCGGGCCATCACCCATTTCTGCACGCTGTTCCTGTTCGGCGACGAGATCGATCCGGGGCGCAGCGACCGCGCGACGGACTACTCGCGCTTCGAGGATTTCGAGCGCCACGTGCGTGCGGAATGGGACCTCTGGGCCCAGTACGGCACGGCCAAACTCGGCGACGACGTGGAAGCGCCCCTGCACCACCTCCTGGCCGACATCCAGCTCTCCCATTTCATGGAGCAGAGCCGGACGTTCTCGGGCGGCAACGGCTTTGCCGCGATGTTCGCCGACAAGGTGATGCGCGCACCCGCCGCACCGCTGCTGGACGTGCACCGGGCACTGGCCGCGCTCGCCCGCGCGGCGGGCGACGAGGACGGCGCACGGCGGGAGGACGCGGCCTTCGACGCGTTCCTTCAGGACGAATCCGTGTGGGAGCCCACGCTGCTGCTGCTGCGGGAGAAGGCGCGGCTGCAGAACGAGCGGGGCCTGGATTTCTTCATCAAGCACCAGAACAACCGCGGCGCCGAGGCCGCCCGCACGGTGGGCCAGTGGGTGCTCTACGAGCCGGTGCCGCGCCGGGAGCCCGGCCAGGACATCCCGGCGTCGAGAACATGGGACACGGGCGCCGCCGGTGCCCCCCCGCCCTGGGAGCACCCGCCGTCCCGGCCCTCCGCAACCCAAGGGGCCGCCAGGGGCGGCGGCGACGGCAACGACAGCAGCCGTTACGCCACCGCGTCGGAGGACGGGTCCGATTCGTTCCGCACGGCACCCGGATCGCCGAGGGGGCCGTAGCGCCACTGCACGCGCAGCGACAGCGTCTCCCCCTGCTCCAGCGTCCGCAGGCCCGGCTGTCCAGGCTGGTGGAAGGCGTCGATGGGCTGCGTGATGGGCTCGAAGCAGAAGGCCGGACCCTGGGGCGCCCGGTACACCAGGCAGAAGTGCCGATCGGCACCGCCGTCCTGCGCGAAGTCCGGCATGTGCGCCGTGAGCTGCAGCCCGCGTTCGGGCCAGGTGATGGAGGCCGTGCCGCCCCATCCGGTGTAGGCGTTGTCGATCAGGTCGCCGTGCGCCGGTATGCCGGCGTTGAGGTCCCAGCTTTCGGGGAACCGGTCCGTGTGCCGCGTGGGCAGCGGATCATTGCCGCAGAGCCAGACGCCCTGCACCGGGGCGGAGATGCACGTGCCCGGCGTGCGCGGGAACCACGGATGCAGCCCCAGGCCGTACGGCATCGGCCCGGGGCCGAGGTGGCGCACCCGCACGCTCTGGTCCAGCCCGCCCGGCACGAGGCGGAAGTGCTGCACGCATTCGTAGTGGTAGGGGTTGCCCTGGAAACGGTCCGAACGCAGGGCCATCTCCAGGGTGTCGGGCGCCGGCTGGCTCAGGGTCCAGGGCTGCAGCCACCCGTCGCCATGGATGGGGTACGGCTCGCCGGCGCGGTTGGGCTGCATCGGGTGGAACGTCCCCGCATGCGAGAACCCGCCGCCGCTGATGCGGTTCGACCAGGGCACCATCGCGAACGACGCCGTGCGGTAGAGGTCCGCCGTGCGGCCGTCCCAGGAGCGCCACAGGTCGGTGCGGCGGCCGTCCGGACCCTCGATCTGCCAGGCCGCCACGCTGCCGCCGAGGGAAGGAACGAGGCCCAGGTGCTGGTCCGCATGGTGCAGCCAGGCGATGGGATGGAGCGTGGGATCGGAGGTGTCGGTCATGGGGGATTCCAGGGAGGTCATCCGCCGAAGCGGTGCGCCGGCAGGCCGGGAGCGTCCACGGAGACGGCGAAGAGCGACCCGGCCAGGGGCTCGGCCGCCAGCCGGTCATCCGACAGGCCGACGCGGGCGGAGGTGATGAAGAGCGTGCGCAGGTCGGCGCCGCCGAACGCGCAGTTGGTGACCTGGCTCACCGGCAGCGGCACGCGGGCCAGTTCGGCCGAGGTCACGGGATCGTGGCAGGTCACGCACGCGCCGCCCCAGTGCGCGATCCACAGCCGCCCCGCCGCATCGGTGGTCATGCCGTCGGGCAGCCCGTCCCCGGCGGACCAGCGCTTCCACAGCGTGCGGTTCGACAGCGCCCCGGTATCGGGATCGCAGTCGTAGCGGTAGGTGCAGCCCTCGGCGGTGGCGTTGAAGAACAGGGCCGGCGCGCGCAGGCCGTCCGGCGCGCCGGCGTGCGACCACGCGGGGCCGTTGGTCACCGCGAAGCCGTCGTCGTGCCGCGAGCAGCGGCCATCGGGATCGAAGCGGTAGAGCGCGCCGGTGGGTGCTTCGCAGCCGAAATCCATCGATCCGGCCCAGAAGCGCCCCTGGGCATCGCACTTGCCGTCGTTGAATCGGTTGGCGGCGCGCTCCGGTTCGGGCTGGTGCAGGTAGCGCGGCGCGGGGTCCGTGGCCGGGTCGAACAGCGCGAAGCCGCGGCGCAGCGTGACGATCAGGCCGGGCGCCCCGGCGCGCTCGGCCAGCGCGGAGATTTCCTCCTCGAAAGTCCAGCAGCGGTGCGCACCGCCTTCGGGCTCCCAGCGGTGCAGTTCGCACTCCAGGATGTCCACCCAGTACAGCGCCTGCTCGCGCCCCGACCACATCAGGCCCTCGCCCAGCGCGCAGTCCATGCGCCGAACGCAATGCACCTTGCCGGCCTTGGGAGCGGGCCACGGCACGGCCGGCGGACCGACGGAAGCCATCTCGGGAACGTTCATGCGCGTCTCCATGCGTTGTTTCGGAGCCCGTCTGTCGCGGGCCTCTTGACGCGGCGGATCTTATCAATCCAAACTGATACGTGTAATCTATATTTTTTCTATCAATCCATACCGATATTAGTATGTCGCAAAATTCAACGCCTCCCTCGTCCGGCGCGGCCGTGTCTTCCTCTGGCGCCCTGTCGGTGTTCCCCAGCCTGCGCGGACGCGTGGTGTTCGTCACGGGCGGGGGCAGCGGAATCGGTGCCGCCATCGTCACGGCGTTCGCCGAACAGGGCGCCCGCGTGGCGTTCGTGGACGTGGCCCGCGAAGCCAGTGCGCAACTGGCGGCCGGCATCGAGGCCTCGGGCCTGCCGGGCCCCTGGTGGCGGGAATGCGACGTGCGCGACATCGACGCGCTGCGCGCCGCGCTGCGGGACGCAGCGGCCGAGCTGGGCGACGTCTCCGTGCTGGTGAACAACGTGGCCAGCGACGACCGCCACACCCTCGAATCCGTCACGCCGGAGTACTACGACGAGCGCATGGCGATCAACGAGCGCCCGGCCTTCTTCGCGATCCAGTCGGTGGTGCCCGGCATGCGCCGGCTCGGCGGCGGCTCCATCGTCAACCTCGGCTCCACCGGCTGGCAGGGCAAGGGGTCCGGCTATCCGTGCTATGCGATCGCCAAGTCGTCGGTGAACGGGCTCACCCGGGGCCTGGCGCGCACGCTCGGCCAGGACCGCATCCGCATCAACACCGTGTCCCCCGGCTGGGTGATGACCGAGCGCCAGATCCGGCTCTGGCTCGATGCCGAGGGCGAGAAGGAACTCGCGCGCAACCAGTGCCTGCCCGACAGGCTGCAGCCGCACGACATCGCGCGCATGGTGCTCTTCCTCGGCTCCGACGACGCCGCGATGTGCACCGCGCAGGAGTTCAAGGTGGACGCGGGCTGGGTCTAGGAACGAACCCCTGAGGCGCTTGCGGGGCCGTGGAGGTGCCAGGGCCGTGGCGCGGCGAGCATCCGTACGGGCACTGGTCGCAGGGGCGCCCCTACTCGTCCACCTCCAGCTTGCAGCCGTACTGCACCATGCTGGCCTGCTTGAGCGCCTTCATCATGACCTTCGCGGCGGGGGACAGCAGGCGGTCGGTGCGGGTGACGATGCCGAAGGCGTCCATGTGGCAGGGCATGGCGAGCGGCAGCACCGTGACGATGCCGTGGGCCGCGTAGTAGTGGGCCACGTCCGCGCCGACCACCCCGATCATCTCGCTCTGCTGCAGCATGCGGGTGGTGAACAGCAGCGCGGAGGTCTCCACGATGTCCGTCGGCGGGGCGAGCCCGTCCTGCTGGAACATCAGGTCGAAGCGGTGCCGCAGCACGCTGCCCGCCGGCGGCACGATCCAGCTCGCCGAGAGCACGTCCCGCAGCGTGAGGCCGCTCATGCCCGAGAGCGGATGGCCGGGGCGCGTGACGGCGCAGACCGGCTCGTCCGTGAGCGGCTCGTAGCGCAGGTGGGCGGTCTCGGGCCCGGCGAGCACCCGCCCCACCATGATGTCGATCCGGCCCTGGTTCAGGCGCTCCAGCAGCACCGGGCTGGTCTCGATCTCCAGCGAGATCCGCAGGCTCGGGTGCTGCTGCTTCACCAGCGCCACCGCCGCCGGCAGCAGGCTCAGCCCCGGCGAGGTGATGGCGCCCACGCCCACCTGGCCGTAGTGCCCCGTCTTCAGCGCGCCGATCTCGTCGTGCGCCTGGTTGAGGCTGGCCAGCGCCATGCGCGCGTGCCGGATCATGGTTTCGCCATACCAGGTGGGCCGCATGCCGCGGGGCAGGCGCTCGAACAGCGGCACCTCCAGCACGTCCTCCAGGTCCTTGAGCAGCTTCGAGGCGGCGGGCTGCGTCATGCTCAGCACCTGGGCCGCGCGGTGGATGTTGCCTTCCTCCGCCAGGGCGACGAGCAGCAGCAGTTGCCGCGTCTTCAGACGCGCACGGATGAACCAGTGGTTGTAGGTGCTCATGGGGTTTTCGTGAATGCCGGGATCGATATGTATTTTGACCAAAAAACTATTGGATTGATATAAAAAACCGCCATAGACTTCAGCCCAACCGTAGCAGAGGGGTTTCATGAAGCTTGGCGACATGCAGCAGACGCCCCGGCACCTGATCAATGGGCGCTGGGAGATCGGCACCACCACCGGAGTGAGCGTCAATCCGTCCGACACCCGCGAGGTGGTGGCCGAATATGCGCGTGCCGACCGCAACCAGGCCGGCCAGGCGGTGCGGGCCGCCGCGGATGCGCTGCGCCACTGGGGCCGCACCGCGCCCCGGCGCCGCGCCGACGTGCTCGACTTCGTGGGCAGCGAGCTGCTGGCGCGCAGGGACGAGCTGGGCACGCTCCTGGCGCGCGAAGAGGGCAAGCCCCTGTCCGAGGCCGTGGCGGAAGTGGTCCGCAGCGGCCACATCTTCAAGTTCTTCGCGGGCGAGGCGCTGCGCGCCCCTGGCGAGCTGGCGGCGTCCATGCACCAGGGCGTGCAGGTGGAAATGACGCGCGAGCCGGTGGGCGTGGTCGGCGTGCTCTCGGCCTGGAACTTCCCCTTCGCCATTCCCGCCTGGAAGATCGCGCCGGCCCTGGCCTTCGGCAATGCGGTGGTGTTCAAGCCGGCCGAACGGGTCCCGGCCTGCGGCTGGGCGCTGGCCGAGATCATCGCCCGCAGCGGCCTGCCGGCGGGTGCGTTCAATCTCATCATGGGCAGCGGCCGTGAAGTCGGCCAGACCCTGGTCGACCACCCCCTCGTCGATGCCGTGAGCTTCACCGGCTCGGGCCCGGTCGGCGCACGCATCCTGCGTTCGGCAGCCGCTCGCGGCGCCCGGGTGCAGCTGGAGATGGGCGGCAAGAACCCGCTGGTGGTACTGGCCGACGCAGACCTGGAGCACGCCGCGGAATGCGCGCTGCAGGGTGCCTACGGCTCGGCAGGACAGCACTGCCAGGCCTCCAGCCGCATCGTGGTCGAGGCCCGCGTGCACGACGACTTCGTGGACCGCCTGCACCGGCGCTTGGCGGCCCTGCCGGTGGGCCACGCACTGGAGCGTGGCACCGGCATGGGGCCGGTGGTGGACGAACGCCAGCTGGCGCAGGATCTCGAGCACATCGCGAGAGCCCGCCAGGAGGGCGCGGAGCAGGTCTTCGGCGGAGAGCGCATCGAACGCCCCACGCCGGGCCACTACCTGAGCCCGGCGCTGTTCCTCGCGCGCCCCGAGCACCGGATCGCCCGCGACGAAACCTTCGGCCCGATGGCCTGCGTGCTGCGCGCGGACGATTACGAACACGCCCTGGCGCTCGCCAACGACACGCCCCGCGGCCTGTGCGCGGGCATCTGCACGACCTCGCTGAAGCATGCCATGCACTTCAAGCGGCATGCCCGCGCGGGCATGACCATGGTGAACCTGCCCACGGCCGGCGCGGACTTCCAGGGCGATCGCCGGGAGCCGGGCCACAGCCCGCGCGAGCGGGGCCGCCATGCGGCGGAGTTCTTCACCACGGTCCGCACGGGGTACATGCTGGCCTGAGCCGCCGGCCCCGCCCCTCCCCTTTTTCTACGGTTCCCCTCACAACACCACAAAGACAGGAGACGAAGATGACGAAACTGACCCGACGGACACTGGCCGCGGCCCTCGCATGCGTGCCCGCCGCCACCCTGCTGCCCTCGGCCGCCTGGGCGCAGAAGCCCATCGTGCTGGGCTTCAGCCAGGTCGGCGCGGAAAGCGAATGGCGCACCGCGAACACCGAATCGATCAAGTCCGCGGCCAAGGACGCGGGGATCGAGCTGAAGTTCTCGGATGCCCAGCAGAAGCAGGAGAACCAGATCAAGGCCCTCCGCTCGTTCATCGCCCAGCGCGTGGACGTGATCGCGTTCTCGCCGGTCGTCGAATCGGGCTGGGAGCCGGTGCTGCGCGAGGCCAAGGCCGCCAAGATCCCGGTGGTGCTCACGGACCGCGCCGTGAACGTCAAGGACACCTCGCTCTACGTCACCTTCATGGGCTCGGACTTCGTGGAAGAAGGCCGCAAGGCCGGCCGCTGGCTGGTCAAGAAGATGAAGGACAGCAAGGGCGACGTGAACATCGTCGAGCTGCAGGGCACGGTGGGCTCGGCCCCGGCCATCGACCGCAAGAAGGGCTTCGAGGAAGTCATCAAGGCCGACGCGAAGTTCAAGATCATCCGCTCGCAGACCGGCGACTTCACCCGCGCCAAGGGCAAGGAAGTGATGGAGGCCTTCCTCAAGGCCGAGGGCAAGAAGATCAACGTGCTGTACGCGCACAACGACGACATGGCCATCGGCGCGATCCAGGCCATCGAGGAGGCCGGCCTGAAGCCTGCCAAGGACATCACCATCATCTCCATCGATGCCGTGAAGGGCGCCTTCGAGGCCATGATGGCCGGCAAGCTCAACGTGACCGTCGAGTGCAGCCCGCTGCTCGGCCCGCAGCTGATGGCCGCCGTGAAGGACATCAAGGCCGGCAAGCCGGTGCCCAAGCGCATCGTGACGGAAGAAGGCATCTTCCCCATGGAAACCGCCGCCCAGGAATTCCCCAAGCGCAAGTACTGAGGGCGACAGAACCCCGACCTGTCCGCCCCCCAGTGTCCCACGGGCCTGCCGGCGCCACGCAGGCGGCCCGCCCTTTCCCCGATCCGCCACACCCATAAAAACCAGGAGACCACCCGTGAAAAGAAACTTTCTGAAGACCGCCGCCGCCGTCCTCGCCCTGTGCGCCGCCGGCAGCATCACCGCTGCACATGCCGAGGACAAGGGCAGCATCGGCATTTCCATGCCCACCAAGTCCTCGGCCCGCTGGATCGCGGACGGCGACAACATGGTCCGGGTGCTCAAGGAGCGCGGCTACAAGACCGACCTGCAGTACGCCGACGACGACATCCCCAACCAGCTCGCCCAGATCGAGAACATGGTCACCAAGGGCGCCAAGGTGCTGGTGATCGCCTCGATCGACGGCACCACGCTCTCGCGCGTGCTGCAGAGCGCGGCCGACAAGGGCGTGAAGGTCATCGCCTACGACCGCCTCATCAAGGGCTCGAAGAACGTCGACTACTACGCCACGTTCGACAACTTCCAGGTCGGCGTGCTGCAGGCCCAGTCCATCGTGGACAAGCTGGGGCTGAAGCAGGGCAAGGGCCCGTTCAACATCGAACTCTTCGGCGGCTCGCCCGACGACAACAACGCCTTCTTCTTCTACGACGGCGCCATGAGCGTGCTGCAGCCCTACATCGACAGCGGCAAGCTCGTCGTGCGCAGCAAGCAGACCGGCATGAACAAGGTCGGCACGCTGCGCTGGGACGGCGCGACGGCCCAAGCCCGAATGGACAACCTGCTGTCGGCCTACTACGGCAAGGACAAGCTGGACGCCGTGCTCTCGCCGTATGACGGCATCTCCATCGGCATCCTCTCGTCCCTCAAGGGAGTGGGCTACTGCACGGCCCAGCAGCCCTGCCCCATCGTCACCGGGCAGGACGCCGAGGTGCCCTCGGTCAAGTCCATCCTGAAGGGCGAGCAGACCTCCACCGTGTTCAAGGACACGCGCGAGCTCGCCAAGGTCGCCGCCAACATGGTGGACGCCGTGCTCACGGGCAAGCAGCCCGAGATCAACGACACCAAGACCTACAACAACGGCGTGAAGGTCGTGCCCTCGTACCTGCTCAAGCCGGTGCTGGTCGATCAGTCGAACTGGAAGAAGGTCCTGGTGGACAGCGGCTACTACAAGGAATCGCAGATCAAGTAACGGGCTGGAGCGCCACCCTTTTTGGAAGGGGTGGCGCCCTCAGGCGTGGTGCAGCAGGCAGTGGCGCCCTCCAGCCGGGGAGCGCCGCCGCTGCATCAGGCCGCCCCGACGATTTACCTTCAGCGATGTCCATCGGACGGCAAGACCATGCTTCTTGAAATGCGGAACATCCGCAAGACCTTCCCCGGGGTGGTGGCCCTGGACCGCGTGAACCTGCGCGTGCAGGCCGGCGAGATCCACGCCATCGTGGGCGAGAACGGCGCGGGCAAATCCACGCTGATGAAAGTGCTCTCCGGCGTCTATCCGCACGGCAGCTACAGCGGCGAGATCGTCTTCGATGGCGAGGAACGGCGCTTTTCCGGCATCCGCGACAGCGAGCACCAGGGCATCATCATCATCCACCAGGAACTGGCCCTGGTGCCCCTGCTCTCCATCGCCGAGAACATCTTCCTGGGCAACGAGACCGCCCGCCACGGCATCATCGACTGGATGGAAGCGCACGCCAGGACGCAGGCGCTGCTGCGCAAGGTGGGCCTGCAGGAATCGCCCGAGACCCTGGTGGGCCAGCTGGGCGTGGGCAAGCAGCAGCTCGTCGAAATCGCCAAGGCGCTGTCGCGCCAGGTGCGCCTGCTGATCCTGGACGAACCCACCGCCAGCCTGAACGAGAACGACAGCCAGGCCCTGCTGGACCTGCTGCTGGAGCTGAAAAGCCAGGGCATCACCTGCATCCTCATCTCCCACAAGCTCAACGAGATCTCGCGTGTGGCCGACTCCATCACCGTGCTGCGCGACGGCAGCACGGTGGAGACCATGGACTGCCGCGCCGCGCCCATCAGCGAGGACCGCGTCATCCAGGCCATGGTCGGCCGCGAGATGGCCGACCGCTATCCGCCGCGCACGCCCGAGATCGGGCCCGTGGCCTTCGAGGTGCGCGGCTGGCAGGCCTACCACCCGCAGCGGCCCGAGGCGCCCTTCCTCAAGGGCATCGACCTGCAGGTGCGGCGCGGCGAGATCGTCGGCATCGCCGGCCTGATGGGCGCGGGCCGCACCGAGCTGGCCATGAGCCTCTTCGGCCGCTCCTGGGGCCGGCGCATCAGCGGCGAGGTGCTGATGGACGGGCGCCCCGTGGACGTGGGCACCGTGGAAAAAGCCGTGCGCCAGGGCCTCGCCTACGTGACCGAAGACCGCAAGGGCAACGGCCTGGTGCTGAACGAGGACATCCAGTTCAACATCTCGCTGGCCCACCTGCAAGGCGTTTCCACCGCCGGCGTGATCGACGCCGGCGCGGAGTATGCGGTGGCCCAGGGCTTCCGCGAGCGCCTGCGCATCCGCTCCTCCGGGGTGGACCAGAGGACGCTCAACCTCTCGGGCGGCAACCAGCAGAAGGTGGTGCTGGGCAAATGGCTCTTCACCCGCCCCGAAGTCCTCATCCTCGACGAGCCCACGCGCGGCATCGACGTGGGTGCCAAATACGAGATCTACACCCTCATCGCGCAGCTCGCCGCCGAAGGCAAGTGCGTGATCGTGATCTCCTCGGAGATGCCCGAGCTGCTGGGCATCACCGACCGCCTCTACGTGATGAACGAAGGCCTCTTCGTCGCCGAGATGCCCACGGCCCGGGCATCGCAGGAAAAGATCATGAGCGCCATCGTGAAAGCCCACTGACATGTCTTCCATGACCTCTACGCCCTCCCCCTCCTCCACCGCGGCCGAAGCATCGGCCGGGCCCGCGCGCGCCGCCCGTTCGCCGCTCGACCACGCCCGCCACCACCTGCGCGAATACGGCATGCTGATCACGCTGGTCGCCATCATGGGCTTCTTCCAGTACATGACCGACGGCACCCTGATGGAGCCGCTGAACCTCACCAACCTGCTGCTGCAGAACAGCTACATCGTCATCATGGCGCTGGGCATGCTGCTAGTGATCGTCGCCGGACACATCGACCTGTCGGTAGGCTCGGTCAGCGGCTTCATCGGCGCGCTGGCGGCCGTGCTCATGGTGCAGTACCAGTGGCACTTCGTTCCCGCCACGCTGGTCTGCCTGCTGTGCGGCGGCGTCATAGGCGGGCTGCAGGGCTGGTTCGTGGCGTTCTCGCGCATCCCGTCCTTCATCGTCACCCTGGCTGGCATGCTGGTCTTCAAGGGGCTGGCGCTGGCGCTGCTGGCCGGGCAGTCCGTGGGGCCGTTCCCGGAATCCTTCCAGCGCCTGAGTTCCGGCTTCATCCCCGACTTCTTCAACATGCAGGGCCTCAAGGTGACCTCGCTGCTGCTGGGCGTGGCCGTGGCCGCCGCGCTGGTGGTGGCGGGCATCCGCGCGCGGGCCAACCGCGTGCGCCATGGCGTGCAGGTGGAACCCGCAGCGTTCTTCGTCGCCCGCAATGCGGTGTTCGCCACGCTGATGGTGTATTTCAGCTACCTGCTCGCCTCCTACAAGGGCCTGCCGAACGTGCTGATCGTGATGGCGCTGCTGGTCGTGCTGTTCGACTTCGTCGCCAGCCGCACCACCATCGGCCGGCGCATCTACGCCATGGGCGGCAACGAGAAGGCCGCCAAGCTCTCGGGCATCAAGACCGAGCGCCTGTCGTTCTACGCCTTCGTGAACATGGGCGTGCTGGCGGCGCTCGCCGGCCTGGTGTTCGCGGCCCGGCTGAACACCGCCACGCCGAAGGCGGGCCTCGGCTTCGAGTTGGACGTGATCGCGGCCTGCTTCATCGGCGGGGCTTCGGCCTCGGGCGGCGTGGGCAAGGTCATGGGTGCGGTGATCGGCGCTTTCATCATGGGTGTGATGAACAACGGCATGTCCATCCTGGGCATCGGCATCGACTACCAGCAGGTCATCAAGGGCGTGGTGCTGCTGGCCGCCGTGCTGGTGGACGTGTACCACAAGAACAAGGCCTGACCGCCATGGACCCGATCCTGCAAGCCCCCGCCACGGCAGCCACCGCAGCTGCTGCAGCGCCGGCGCCGGTGCTGGAACTGGCGGGCATCCGAAAGCAGTTCGCCGGCGTGCCGGTGCTGCAGGACGTGCAGCTGCGGCTCTACCCCGGCGAGATCCACGCGCTCATGGGGCAGAACGGCGCGGGCAAGTCCACGCTGATCAAGGTGCTCACGGGCGTGCTCAAGGCCAGCGGCGGCGAGATGCGCCTGGCCGGCCAGCCGGTGTGGCCCGACTCGCCGCTGGCGGCCCAGCGCCTGGGCATCAGCACGGTCTACCAGGAGGTCAACCTCTGCCCCAACCTGTCGGTGGCCGAGAACATCTTCGCCGGCCGCTATCCGCGCCACGGGCTGGCGCAGGGCTGGCGGATCGACGGGGCGCGGATGCAGCAGCGCGCACACGAACTGGTCGCCCGCATCGGGCTGGACATCGACGTGACGTGCCTGCTGTCCGACTATCCCGTCGCCGTGCAGCAGCTGGTGGCGATCGCGCGGGCGCTCAGCATCGATGCGCGGGTGCTGATCCTGGACGAGCCCACGTCGAGCCTGGACGACGACGAGGTGCGCAAGCTGTTCGAGGTGCTGCGCCGCCTGCGCGCCGAGGGCCTGTCCATCGTCTTCGTCAGCCATTTCCTGAACCAGGTCTATGCCGTGTCCGACCGCATCACCGTGCTGCGCAACGGCACCTGGGTGGGCGAATGGCTGGCCGCGGACCTCGGCCCACAGGCGCTGATCGCCGCCATGCTGGGCCGCGAGCTGGTCGCGCAGGCCGCCCATGCGCCGGCGCCGCAGGATGCGGGGGCCACGCCGGCGCCCGCGCTGCTGCAGGCCGAGGGGCTGGGCCAGGCGGGGCAGCTGCAGCCGCTGGACCTGCAGATCCGGCCCGGCGAAGTCGTCGGGCTGGCCGGGTTGCTGGGCGCGGGACGCACCGAGCTGGCGCGCCTGCTGTTCGGGCTGGAGCAACCCGACCGCGGCATGCTGCGCATCGACGGCCGCGCCGTGGCCTTCGCCAACCCCATGGACGCCATCCGGCAGGGCCTGGCCCTGTGCCCCGAAGAGCGCAAGACCGACGGCATCGTGGCCGAACTCTCGGTGCGCGAGAACATCGCGCTGGCGCTGCAGGCGCGCATGGGGGTGGGCCGCTTCCTCTCGCGGCCCGAGCAGGCCGCCCTGGCTGAGCGCTACGTGCAGCTGCTGGGCATCAAGACCGCCAGCATCGAAACGCCCATCGGCCTGCTGTCGGGAGGCAACCAGCAGAAGGCCATCCTGGCGCGCTGGCTGGCGACCGAGCCGCGCCTCCTGATCCTCGACGAGCCCACCCGCGGCATCGACGTGGCCGCCAAGCAGGAAATCATGGACCAGATCCTGCGCCTCGCGCGGTCCGGCATGGCCGTGCTCTTCATCTCGTCCGAAATGAGCGAGGTGGTGCGCGTGGCCCACCGCATCGTGGTGCTGCGCGACCGCCGCAAGGTGGGCGAGCTGCCCGCCGGCAGCAGCGAGGACGTCATCTATGCACTCATCGCAGACCACGAGCATGCCTGATTCGCGCCCTTCCCCCTTCCACCCCGCCGCGCTGCTGCGCCACCGCCTCGCCTGGCCGGTGATCACGCTGCTGCTCCTGCTGGCCGTCAACACGGCCTTCAACCCGGGCTTCCTGCACATCGAATGGCGCGACGGCCATTTCTACGGCAGCCTGATCGACATCCTCAACCGCGCCGCGCCCCTGGTGCTGGTGTCGCTGGGCATGACCATGGTGATCGCCACGCGCGGCATCGACATCTCGGTGGGCGCCACGGTGGCCATCGCCGCGGCCGTGGCGGCCTGGCTGATCGGCGGATCGGTCTCGGCCACCGAAAGCCACTTTCCGCTGCCGGTCGCCATCCTGGGCGCGCTCGGCGTGGCGCTGCTGTGCGGCCTCTGGAACGGCGTGCTGGTGGCCAGGGTGGGCATGCAGCCCATCATCGCCACGCTGATCCTGATGGTGGCGGGCCGGGGCATCGCCCAGCTCATCACCGACGGGCAGATCATCACCATCTACTACACGCCCTATTTCTTCATGGGCGGCGGCTACCTGGCCGGGCTGCCGTTCTCGCTCTTCGTGGCGGGAGCGGTGTTCGCGGTGCTGTATCTGGCCGTCACGCGCACGGCCCTGGGCCTCTTCATCCAGGCCGTGGGCGTCAACCCGACGGCGGCGCGGGTGGCCGGAGTGCAGGCGGGCCGGCTCATCCTGGCGGCCTATGTGTTCTGCGGCGTGTGCGCGGGCATCGCGGGCCTGCTCATCAGCTCCAATGTGAAGAGCGCGGACGGCAACAACGCCGGCCAGTTGATGGAACTGGACGCCATCCTGGCCGTCACGCTGGGAGGCACGGCCCTCACCGGCGGCCGCTTCAGCCTCGCCGGCAGCGTGATCGGCGCGCTCATCATCCAGACGCTCACCTACGCCATCTATTCGCTGGGCGTGCCGCCCGAAGTCAACCTGGTGGTCAAGGCCGTGGTGGTGTTCGTGGTCATGCTGCTGCAGTCGCCCGAATTCCGCG
The DNA here is from genome assembly GCF_031844105.1 of Acidovorax sp. PRC11. NCBI lineage: Bacteria > Pseudomonadati > Pseudomonadota > Betaproteobacteria > Burkholderiales > Comamonadaceae > Acidovorax > Acidovorax sp. PRC11. Next base: position 231,459 of record NZ_JAUZUQ010000006.1, read on the forward strand.
CCCAGGCGGGACTGCTGGTACGCCGCCCCGCTGCCCGGAGGGCCCTGCCATGAGCGCCGTCATGCCCCCCGCCACGACCGCCGCATCATCCGGCGCACGCGGCCCGCGCCTGAACGCCCGGTACCTGCCGCTGGCCGCCACCATCGCGCTCTTCGTGGCCATGGCCACGCTGGGCTCGGTGCGCTACACGGGCTTTTTCTCGGCCCAGGTGTTCCTCAACCTGCTGATCGACAACGCCTTCCTCATCATCGTCGCGGTGGGCATGACCTTCGTGATCCTCTCGGGCGGCATCGACCTGTCGGTGGGCGCCGTGGTCGCGCTGACCACCATGGTGTTCGCATCGCTGGTGGAGCGCCACGGCTGGAGCCCCGCGGCGGCCGTGCCCGTGGTGCTGGCGATGGGCCTGGGCTTCGGCGCGTTCATGGGGCTGCTCATCGAGCGCTTCCGCCTGCAGCCCTTCATCGTCACGCTGGCCGGCATGTTCCTGGCCCGGGGCCTGTGCTACCTCATCAGCATCGACTCCATCAGCATCACGCACGAGGGCTATTCGGAACTCGCGCAATGGCGCCTGCAGCTGACCGAGACCGCCTCCCTCTCGCTGGGCGCGCTGATCGCCATCGCCGTGGTGCTGGCCGGCATCTTCGTCGCGCACTGCACGCCCTTCGGCCGCGCGGTCTACGCGGTGGGCGGCAGCGAGCATTCGGCGGTGCTGATGGGCCTGCCCGTGCGCTCCACGCTGGTGGGCGTCTATGCCCTGTCGGGCCTGTGCTCGGCCCTGGCCGGCGTGGTCTTCACCTTCTACATGCTCTCGGGCTACGGCCTGCATGCCGTGGGCATGGAGCTGGACGCCATCGCCGCCGTCGTCATCGGCGGCACGCTGCTCACCGGCGGCGTGGGCTACGTGGCCGGCACGCTGTTCGGCGTGCTGATGCTCGGAATCATCCAGACGCTCATCTCCTTCGACGGCACGCTCAGCTCGTGGTGGACACGCATCGCCGTCGGCGTGCTGCTGTTCGTCTTCTGCCTGCTGCAGCGCCTGCTCACGCGCCGCTCCGGCCGGCGGCGATGACCGCCGCCGCCTTTTTCCGCTTCCTTTCCCCGCATCCCTCCCGAGCCCCAAGATGACTACTCCCCCGCGCAAACTCCGCTCCGCCGAATGGTTCGGCACGGCCGACAAGAACGGCTTCATGTACCGCAGCTGGATGAAGAACCAGGGCATCCCGGACCACGAATTCGACGGCCGCCCGATCATCGGCATCTGCAACACCTGGTCCGAGCTCACGCCCTGCAACGCGCACTTCCGCAAGATCGCCGAGCACGTCAAGCGCGGCATCTACGAAGCGGGCGGCTTCCCGGTCGAATTCCCGGTGTTCTCCAACGGCGAATCCAACCTGCGCCCCACCGCCATGCTCACGCGCAACCTGGCCAGCATGGACGTGGAGGAAGCCATCCGCGGCAACCCGATCGATGCGGTGGTGCTGCTCACCGGCTGCGACAAGACCACGCCCGCGCTGCTGATGGGCGCGGCCAGCTGCGACGTGCCGGCCATCGTGGTCACGGGCGGGCCCATGCTCAACGGCAAGCTGGCGGGCAAGGACATCGGCTCGGGCACGGCCGTGTGGCAGCTGCACGAATCGCTGAAGGCCGGCGAGATCACCGAGCACCAATTCTTCGCGGCCGAGTCCGGCATGTCGCGCTCGGCCGGTACCTGCAACACCATGGGCACGGCCAGCACCATGGCCTGCATGGCCGAATCGCTGGGCACCTCGCTGCCGCACAACGCCGCCATTCCGGCCGTGGATGCGCGCCGCTACGTGCTGGCGCACATGTCCGGCAAGCGCATCGTCGAGATGGCGCACGAGGGGCTCACGCTCTCGAAGATCCTCACGCGCGAAGCCTTCGAGAACGCCATCCGCACCAATGCCGCCATCGGCGGCTCGACCAATGCCGTCATCCACTTGAAGGCCATCGCCGGCCGCATGGGCGTGCAGCTCGACCTGGAGGACTGGACCCGCATCGGCCGCGGCACGCCCACGCTGGTGGACCTGCAGCCCTCGGGCCGCTTCCTGATGGAAGAGTTCTACTACGCGGGCGGCCTGCCCGCCGTGCTGCGCCGCCTGGGCGAGAACGGCCTGCTGCCCCATCCCGGCGCGCTCACCGTCAACGGCAAGAGCCTCTGGGACAACGTGCGCGAGGCGCCCCAGTACAACGACGAGGTGATCCGCCCGCTCGACAACCCGCTGATCGCGGATGGCGGCATCTGCATCCTGCGCGGCAACCTCGCGCCGCGCGGCGCGGTGCTCAAGCCCTCGGCCGCCACGCCCGAGCTGCTCCGCCACCGGGGCCGCGCCGTGGTGTTCGAGAACCTGGAGCACTACAAGGCGCGCATCGTCGACGAGGACCTGGACATCGACGAGACCTGCGTGATGGTCATGAAGAACTGCGGCCCCAAGGGCTACCCCGGCATGGCCGAGGTGGGCAACATGGGGCTGCCGCCGAAGCTGCTGCGGCGCGGCGTGAAGGACATGGTCCGCATCTCCGACGCCCGCATGAGCGGCACGGCCTACGGCACCGTGGTGCTGCACGTGGCGCCCGAGGCCGCGGCCGGCGGCCCGCTGGCCGCCGTGCGCGACGGCGACTTCATCGAGCTGGACTGCGAACAGGGCCGCCTGCACCTGGACATCAGCGACGAGGAACTGGCCGCGCGCCTGGCCGAGCTGGCCGCCATCGACCACGGCGGGCGCGGCGGCTACCAGCGCCTCTACGTCGATCACGTGCTGCAGGCCGACGAGGGCTGCGACTTCGATTTCCTGGTGGGGTGCCGCGGTGCTGCCGTCCCTCGCCACTCACACTGACCATTGCGCCCATAGATTCCATGCCAGCAACACACTCTGCCCAATCCCCCCGCTACCGCGGCATCTTCCCGGTCGTGCCGACCACGTTCCACGAGGACGGCGGCCTCGATCTGGAGAGCCAGAAGCGCTGCCTGGATTTCATGATCGATGCCGGCGTCGATGGCCTGTGCATCCTGGCGAATTTCTCCGAGCAGTTCTCGCTGTCGGACGCGGAGCGCGAGACGCTCACGCGCACGTCGCTGGAGCACGTGGCCGGCCGGGTGCCGGTGATCGTCACCACCACCCACTACGGCACCCGGGTATGCGCCGAGCGCAGCCGCGCCGCGCAGGACATGGGCGCCGCCATGGTCATGGTGATGCCGCCCTACCACGGCGCCACCTTCCGCGTGCCCGAGGCGCAGATCCACGCGTTCTACGCCCAGGTGTCCGACGCGATCGACATTCCCATCATGGTGCAGGACGCCCCGGCCAGCGGCACGGTGCTGTCCGCCCCGTTCCTCGCCTGCATGGCGCAGGAGATCGAGCACCTGGCCTACTTCAAGATCGAGACGCCCGGTGCCGCCAGCAAGCTGCGCGAGCTGATCCGCCTGGGCGGCGACGCCATCGAAGGCCCCTGGGACGGCGAAGAAGCCATCACCCTGCTGGCCGACCTGGACGCGGGCGCCACCGGCGCGATGACGGGCGGCGCCTTCCCGGACGGCATCCGTCCCATCATCGAGGCCCACCGCCAGGGCGACATGGACCAGGCCTTCGCGCTCTACCAGCGCTGGCTGCCGCTCATCAACCACGAAAACCGCCAGGGCGGCATCCTCACGGCCAAGGCACTGATGAAGGAAGGCGGCGTGATCGCCTGCGAGGCCGGCCGCCACCCGTTCCCGCCCATGCACCCCGAGGTGCGGCGCGGCCTGATCGACATCGCGCGCCGGCTCGATCCGCTGGTGCTGCGCTGGGCCCGCTGAGCTGCAAGCCATGAACGGCTCCGCCGCCGACCTCCAGGGCACCCGCCTCGTCGCGCTCGACTGGGGCACCAGTTCGCTGCGCGCCTACCGCCTGGGCGACGGGGCCCGCGTGCTGGAACTGCGCCATCGTCCCTGGGGCATCATGCATCTGCCCCCGGCGCCGGCCGGCGCCGACGCCAGCCCCGAAGCCGCCTTCGAGCGCGCCCTGCAGGACACCTGCGGCGACTGGCTCGCCGCCGCGCCGCACCTTCCGCTGCTGGCCTGCGGCATGGTGGGCAGTGCCCAGGGCTGGCGCGAGGCGCGCTACCTGCACACCCCCACCTCGCTCGACGCGCTGGCCCAGGGCCTGACCCGCGTGGAGCGCCCCGGCGGCCAGCCGCTGCACATCGTGCCCGGCCTGCTGCAGCCCGGCGAGCTGCCCAACGTGATGCGCGGCGAAGAGACCCAGGTGCTGGGCGTGCTGGCCCTGCGGCCTGCCGAGGACGCCTGCCCCTGGCTGGTCGGCCTGCCCGGCTCCCACAGCAAATGGGTGGTGGCGCAGCATGGCGGCATCGCGGGCTTCCACACCTTCATGACCGGCGAGGTCTTCGCCGCCCTGCGCAGCCACACCATCCTGGGCAAGACCATGGCCGCAGCCGCGGCACCAGGCGCGCAGGACGGCGCCGTGCCAGACGACGCAGCCTTCGTGCGCGGCCTGCAGGTGGCGAGCGGCAGCGATGCCGGCCTGGGCCTGCTCTCTCACATCTTCAGCACGCGCACGCTGGGCCTCACCGGCGTGCTGCCCGCCGGCGCCCAGGCCGACTATCTCTCGGGCCTGCTGATCGGCCACGAGGTCGCGGCACTCGCCCGCGTGCATCCGCCGGGCGGCTCGGCGGCGCCTGTCCAGTCCCTGCTCTGCGGCGAGCCCGACCTGTGCCGCCGCTACGCCCTGGCCCTGCGGCTGCAGGGCTTCGCGGAGCCCGCCATCGCCGCGCAGGCCACGCCCACCGGGCTCTGGCAGATCGCCCAGGCCGCCGGGCTGCCGGCCCCGGGCGCGCCGCAGCAACCATCTTCCGCAGAAAGCCTTGCCGCATGACCCCCATCGACCACACCCTGTTCCACGCCCTGCAGCGCTGCGGCCTCATCGCCATCCTGCGCGGCATCCAGCCCCATGAGGCCGAGCCCATCGGCCAGGCCCTCTACGACGCGGGCTTCCGCATCATCGAGGTGCCGCTCAACTCGCCGGAGCCACTCTCCAGCATCCGCGCGCTGCGCAACGTCCTGCCGGCCGACTGCGTGGTGGGAGCGGGCACCGTGCTGTCAGCCCAGGACTGCGCCGACGTGGCCGAGGCCGGCGGGCAGATCATCGTCATGCCGCACAGCGATGCGGCCGTGATCCGCGCCGCGCGCGCGGCGGGTCTCGCCTGCGCGCCCGGCGTGGCCACGCTGACCGAGGCCTATGCGGCGCTGGCCGCCGGCGCCAGCCTGCTCAAGCTCTTTCCGGCCGAGGCCCTGCCCCCGTCCGTGCTGAAAGCCTGGCGCGCCGTGATCCCGCCCAGCGTCGCGCTGGCGCCCGTGGGCGGCATCGCGCCCGAAAGCATCGCGGCCTATGCGGCCGCGGGCGCCAGCGGCTTCGGCCTGGGCTCGGCCCTGTACCGCCCCGGCAACGGCGCCGCCGACGTGGCCCGCAAGGCCGTGGCCTTCATCCAGGCCTGGCACGAGGCCTACGGCATGGCGCGCACCTGCGGACAGGGCACCGCGCCCGGCGCCGCGGCGGCGGCCCCGGCCGCCCGCCCCCCGCTCAACGCCGCCACGGTTTCCTGACATTTCCCCCACCATGAAGATCACCCGACTGACCACGTTCCTGGTGCCCCCGCGCTGGTGCTTCCTGAAGATCGAGACCGACGAGGGCATCGTCGGCTGGGGCGAGCCCGTGCTCGAAGGCCGCGCCCACACCGTGGCCGCCGCCGTGGAGGAACTGGCCGACTACCTCGTCGGCAAGGACCCCCGCCACATCGAAGACCACTGGACGGTGCTCTACCGCGGCGGCTTCTACCGCGGCGGCGGCGTCCACATGAGCGCGCTGGCCGGCATCGACCAGGCCCTCTGGGACATCAAGGGCAAGGCCCTGGGCGTGCCGGTGTCCGAACTGCTGGGCGGCCAGGTGCGCGACAGGATCCGCGTCTATAGCTGGATCGGCGGCGACCGGCCGGCGGAGACCGCGCGCCAGGCCCGTGATGCGGTCGGCCGCGGCTTCAGCGCCGTGAAGATGAACGGCACCGAGGAGATGCAGTACGTGGACAGCTTCGACAAGGTGGAACGCTGCCTGCAGAACGTGGCCGCAGTGCGCGAGGCCGTGGGTCCCCACGTGGGCATCGGCGTGGATTTCCACGGCCGCGTCCACCGGCCCATGGCCAAGGTGCTGATCAAGGAACTGGAGCCCTACAAGCTCATGTTCATCGAGGAGCCGGTGCTCAGCGAGCACGACGAGGCGCTGAAGGAGATCGCCCGCATCTCTTCCACGCCCATCGCGCTGGGCGAGCGGCTCTATTCGCGCTGGGACTTCAAGCGCGTGCTGCAGGAGGGCTATGCCGACATCGTGCAGCCCGACCCTTCGCACGCCGGCGGCATCACCGAGACGCGCAAGATCGCCTCGATGGCCGAGGCCTACGACGTGGCCCTGGCCCTGCACTGCCCGCTGGGCCCGATCGCGCTGGCGGCCAATCTGCAACTCGATGCCGTCTGCTACAACGCCTTCATCCAGGAGCAGAGCCTGGGCATCCACTACAACCAGGAAAACGACCTGATGGACTACGTGTCCAACCCCCAGGTCTTCGCCTACCAGGACGGCATGGTCACCATTCCGCGCGGGCCCGGCCTGGGCATCGAGGTCAACGAGGACTACGTGCGCGAACGCGCCCGGCAGGGCCACCGCTGGCGCAACCCGGTCTGGCGCCACCGGGACGGAAGCTTCGCCGAGTGGTAGGCCGCCGCGCCTAGTGCCCCGGCGCGTCCGGGGGCGCCGGGGAACCGGCGGGCGCCATGGCGTCGAGTGCCGCCACCCGCACCTGGGCCGCACGCTCCGTCGCAAGCCCCAGCCGGCGGATGAGCCACGGCCCGAGGTCACCGTCCTGGGGGTCGGGCCAGCCTTGCGCGTCGCCGGACACCAGGGGGCCCGGCACCGGGAGCGGAGCGGCATCGGGCGCGCCCTCCAGCCACTGCGTGACCGCCAGCGCGGTCTGCGCGAGGGGTGCCTGCAGCGCCTCGGCATCGAGCCGGCCGCGCCGCAGCAGCAGCATGGTCTTGATCGCCGTCAGCTGCGCCAGCAACTGGTAGCAGCGTGCCTGCAGCCGCTCCAGCGCGGCCACCGGCGGCTGCACCGCGCGCGGCTCGGCCATGGCGCGCTGGGTGGCCTGCACCAGGGCCGACAGGCTGTCGTACGCCTCCCGCCGCGCGAGCCGCCACGCCAGCTCCGGAGCGTTGTCCACCGCATGCAGCTGCCCGAGGGCCAGCGCCTCGCGGGCGTGCCGGGCCTGGGCCGCGAGCGTCCGCTGCACCAGCGCCGGGATCTGGGAGCGCTCCCACGACGGCAGCACGTAGGCGAACGCCCAGGCGATGCCGGTGCCGATCAGCGTGTCCGCCAGCCGCTCCAGCAGATCGATGGCGGTGCTGCCGCTGCCGCCGCCATGCAGCATGTGCGACTGCACCAGCCCCAGCACCGTGGCCGCCACGGCGGTGACGAGGTAGCGGCGCACGGCGAACCCGTGCGCCACCGCCTGCGCGATCGTCAGGCACAGGATGAGCTGCCAGGCGGAGAGATGCGAGGCCAGCACGCCCGCCGCCAGCACGCAGCCCAGCAAGGTGCCGGCCACGCGGCTGTTGCGGCGCTCCAGCGTCTGCGCCAGGCTGCCGCGCAGCACCACGACGATGGTCAGCAGGATCCAGTAGGCGTGCGTCCCCCACGGCAGCGACTGGGCCACCACGAAGCCGGCGGCCAGGGCCAGGGCCGCGCGCACGGCATGGCGCAAGGGCGGCGCATCCCAGCGCCAGAGCGTCGCCAGGGGCGCCCACGACCAGGCCGTGGGGCTCACGAACATCTGCCAGCTGGCGCGCACCACCGCCAGGTTCGGCGGCGCGTCGCCCCGCGCGAGCGCGTTCAGGCGCAGCGCCTCGTCGTTGATATGGCCCACGCGGTCCGCCAGGCCCCGGGCCAGCGCATGCGGAGACGGCCCGCCCACGGCCTGCGCGGGCAGCGGATCGCTCCAGCGCAGTCGTGCGAGCGCGGGCCGCGCGTCGGTGAACGGGTCCGGCCGGCCGCCCCGCAGCAAGGCGTCCGCCATGTGGGCCAGCTCCCTGGCCACGTCGTGCAGCACCCCCCGCAGCGCATGCAGCACCGGGACGTGGCCCGGATGGGCCTTGAGCGTTTCCACGTCGAGTTCGCAGGCCAGCAGGTGGTCGCGCATCTCCAGCACCAGCAGCAGCATGCCCGCCAGGCGCTGGCGCCGCGGCGTGGTGGGAGACTCCAGCACGATGTTGCGCGCGGCCTGCAGCTGTTCGGCCAGCGCGGCCTGGCGCTGCAGCAGCAGGCCGGTGAGCGCATGCGGCTCTTCGGCCCCCGCGGCACGCACCCCGGCTTCCTCGTCCGCATGCGCCGCGCCGTGCGCCGGGGCGGTGGCATCCGCCGCCGCCGTGCCGGCATGCGCGCCGTCGAACAGCCGCGCCTGCGCGCGCATCAGGGCCGCCAGCGACAGCAGGGTATCGGCCACGAACTGCACGCGGTAGCGCGCGTTCAGCAGCCGATTGGCCGCCACGGCATAGAGCACGTACAGCCCCGCGCCCAGCGCGAAATGCGCCGTGATCGCCAGCGCCGCGGGCAGCGGATCGGCGCCTGCCGGCACCCGCGACGCAGCCGCCATCGAGAAGATCATCGAGAACATCACCGCCACGGCGATGGGAATGCCGCGGCGGCCCCAGGCCATCGCGAGGAACGCGAGGAAGGTGCCGGGCACCAGCAGCAGGCCCAGATGCAGCGGATCGCCATGCAGCCACTGCACCGCGAAAAAGAGGGGGATGCCCAGCAGCGGCGCCGGCAGCATCTGCCACAGCTTGCCGCGGCGCGGCCCGGGCAGATCGGGCGGCGAACAGACGACCACGCCGACCGAGGCGGCCGCGGCCGCCGCGGGACCGAGCCAGGCATGCACCAGCACGGAGATGAGCAGCAGCCCGAGCGCCACGGACAGGCCGTTGGCCACGTAGTGGCTCAGGGCCACGCGCAGGGCCGAACGCAGACGGTGATTCGATAGACGCCTCATAGCCCGCCGAGGTTACTGCAGCGCGGCACGCCCCGCGGGCCCCTGCCCGGGATCCGGCAGTGCGGTGCCCGGAGCCGCGCGCGCCGCTGCGGCATGCGCTAAGCCAGCGCGCCCGCGCCGAGGACGAGGCGCGGCGCCGCCGGTGTGCGCGGCGCCGCCATGCGCGGAACGTCCGCCGCCGGCGCGTGACCGGATCCGGGCATTTCCCCGCCCTGCAGCCGGAACACCGCCACCGCGGCCACCAGCCGGTCGGCCTGGGCCCGCAGCGCATCGGCGGCCGCGGCGCTCTGCTGCACCAGTGCCGCGTTCTGCTGCGTGACCTGGTCCATCTGCGTCACCGCCTCGCCCACCTGCCCGACGCCCGCGCTCTGCTCGCGGCTCGCCACGCTGATCTCGGAGACCACCTCCGTCACGCGGCGGATGGAATCGACCACCTCGGTCATGGTCTCGCCGGCCTGGTCCACCAGTTCCGAGCCCTGGCGCACCCGCTCCACGCTGGCGGTGATGAGGCCCTTGATTTCCTTGGCGGCCTCGGCGCTGCGCTGCGCCAGGCTCCGCACTTCCGACGCCACCACCGCGAAACCGCGGCCCTGCTCGCCGGCCCGCGCGGCCTCCACGGCGGCATTCAACGCCAGGATGTTGGTCTGGAACGCGATGCCGTCGATCACGCCGATGATTTCCGCGATCCTGCCGCTGCTCTCGTCGATGCCGCGCATCGTGCGCACCACCTGCGCCATCACCGCGCCGCCGCGCGCGGCGACGTCGGAGGCGCTCTGCGCGAACCGGCTCGCCTGCTGCGCATGGTCGGCGTTCTGCCGCACGGTGGCGCCCAGCTCGTCCATCGACGCCGCGGTCTCCTCCAGCGCACTGGCCTGCTGCTCGGTGCGTGCGGAAAGGTCGTTGTTGCCCTGCGCGATCTCGGCCGAGGCCGTCGCCACGCTGTCGGACCCTTCGCGCACGGTGGACACCACGCGCGTGAGGGCCCGCTGCATCTCGGCCATGGATGCCAGCAAGGGGCTGAATTCGTCCCGCGCACCGTCCACCACCGGCACGGTCAGGTCACCATCCCGCACGCGCTCGACCACCCGGCGCGAATCCGCCACGCGGCGCTTGAGCAGATGCGCCATGTAGCCGGAGAAGACCATGAGGCCCAGCGCGATCGCCACCACCAGCACCAGCAGTTGCCGGCGGGTCTTCAACGCATCCGCCTGGACGCTGGTGATTTCCGAGCGCAGCATGGCGGTCTGCCGCTCGCGCTCCTTGCCCAGCCAGGCCAGGAGGCGGTTGCGCATGGGAATCGTCTCGCCCACGAGCACCGCCACCGCCTCCTCGGTGCGGCCTTCGACGGCCAGCTTCAGGTTGCGGTCCGCGATGGGTTTGAACTCCTGCTCCAGCGCCTGCCAGACGTGGATGAAGTCATCGCGCGCCTTCGGGTCCTGCAGGTCTGCGAGGAACGCGGCATCGTTGTCGGCGATGCGCTGGTATTTCGTGTCGATGTCGGCCAGCGTCGCCCTGATCGCCTCCGGCGACCGCACCAGCATGGCGTGGCGGATCTGCAGGGAGATCTGCGTGATGCTCAGCTCGATGGCGGCGATGCGCGTGAGCTGGGGCACGCGCACATGCTCTGTGGCATGGGCCAGCGCCCCCACGTTGCCGAGCTGCACCCAGGCCATCGCCGCGGCGCCCGTCAGCGCCAGGATGAGAATGATGCTGACTGCGTACAGCCGTTTTGCGATGCCTATGCGAGAAAAAGCGGTCATGTTGGAATACTTCTGGTGTGCGGGGGCAGGCTGCGCCGCAGGGGCAGCGGTGGCCGGAAATGCATGCAAATGATATGAACGATCGGTCACGCAGGTAATTACATCCATCAATTCCGTGGCATCAGTCGGAGATGAATCCAACCAGGATTTCTCCATATTCCCCAGCATGGAACACCGGCCTGCATGCCGGCTGCGCTCAGCGCGGAGCCAGCAGTCGCTCGCGCAGGAGGCCCCAATGGCCGCGCAGCGCGTCGGCCCGTCCTTGAAGAGCAGCCTCTTCCATGAGACGGGCCAGCGCGGCGTCCTCCGCCCGGCCCAGAGCGCGCAGAACGCCCGCCAGGCTGTGGCCCAGACGGCGCAATGCCTTCAGGTCGGCGGTCTGCAGCGCGCGCTCGCCGTCCGCGGCATCGCGGACGAACTGCGCCAGGCAGGCGGTGCGGTACTGGTGGAACAGCACGGAATCGCCGCCGAAGTATTCCCGGATCGCGGCCTGCACCGCGTCGGCGGACGCCGCGTCCTGCGCACCGTCCACGGTGTGGATGGGCGGTTCGGCGGGAGCCGCCGCGGCCAAGTGGTCCGCCAGCGCTTCCCGCACGCAGCCTTCGAGCACCGCGACGGCCACCGGCTTGTCGAGCGCGCGCCAGGCGCCACAGTCGAGCAGATCCTGCCGCACCGCATGGTCGAGCCCGGCGCTGAGCACCACCACCCGCGCGCCGGCAGCCAGTGCGGGCGTGGCCTGCAGGCGGTGCAGCAGTCCGACGCCCGACTCCCCGGGCATCATCAGATCGGTGATCACCAGCGCCGCACGGTTCGCCTTCAGCCACGCGAGCGCCGACTCGACGCACGGGCACACGTGCACCGACACGGGCAGCCGGTCGAGCGCCATCTCCACGAAGCGCGCGACCGAGGGGTCGTCTTCCACCAGAAGAACGACCGGTGTCGGCGAAGCCGCTCCCGGGCCCATGGGATGGCGGCCGCTCAGCCCCGGACCGCGGCCGACAGGCAGTCGCGCAGGGCGCCCGGCAGTTCCGCCACCAGGGCGGGCTTCTGGATGACCGGCAGCCCCTGCAGCGCGAACGCGTAGGGCGCGCGCTCCTCTTCGGTGAGCGACGTCACCACGACGAGCTGCACGCGGGCGAACTGCGCGTGCGAGCGCAGGCTGGTGATGAGCGCGGCGCCGTCCAGTCCCGGCAGCAGGATGTCGACGATCAGAACGTCCGGCTCGAGCTTGCCGCACATGGCCAGGCCGGCGATGCCGTCGCTGGCGATGTGCAGCGCGACCTCCGGGAACTGCTGCTCGAGCAGCAGCCGGATGAGGTTCTGGTAGTGGACCGAATCCTCGATGAGCAGCACCTTCGGCCGGCCCGAGAAGCCGCCGCGCATCGGCGCCGCGCCCGGGGACGATGCCGCCCCGCCCACCTCCCGGCTGCGCAGCCAGCGCTCGACCGAATCCCGCGAGATGCGGCGGTGGCCGCCAGGGGTCTTCCACGCTTCCAGTTCGCCCCGGTCCACCATCAGCTGAATGGACCGGACGGCCATGCCTAGCAATTTGGCGGTTTCCAGGGTGGTGTAGTGGTCTGGCAGGGGTACTTCGGAATTCGGCATAGTTGACATTGTGCCCGTGCGCGGTGCTCAACAGGCTCTGCCGTGGCACAACTATATGAAAGCAGCACTTGCATACGTCAAATCTAATAAATATGATTCACGCTTTGCTTGCGCACTTGCGTATTTCATGAAAACTGTCCTGATCGTCGACGACCACGCGGAAATCCGCCGCCTGCTGCGCATGACGCTGGAAGACCAGGGGCTGACGCTGCACGAGGCCGACAGCGGCATGGCGGCCCTGGCCATGGCGCACACCCAGCGTCCCGACATCGTGCTGCTCGACGTGATGATGCCCGGCGGCATCGACGGCCTGGAAGTCTGCCGCCGCATCCGCAGCACGCCGTCGCTCGCGCACATGCAGGTGATCATGCTCAGCGCCCGCGACAGCATGCGCGACCGGGACGCCGGACTGCAGGCCGGCGCCGACGAATTCATCGCCAAGCCGTTCAGTCCTGCACAGATCGCCGAGAAGGTGCTGTGCCCGCGGCGCTCCCCGGTCGCGGCCCGTTGATGGAGCCCTACCCCAGCGGCACTGCGCGCCTTCGCCGCGGGCACCGTGCCGCGGCGTGGGCGCGCTCCCTGCTCGTGGCCGCCGTCCTGGCCTGCGCGGGGTCCGCCGCGCCCGCGGGACCGGTCGCCGACCGCGTGCGGGCCACCGGCGTGGTGCGGGTCTGCATCTGGCCCAGCTACCACGGCGTGAGCTACCGCAATCCGCGCACGCTGCAGCTGACCGGCATCGACATCGATCTGTCGCGGCAGTTCGCCGCCGACCTCGGAGTGCGGCTGGATTACGTGGATTCCACCCACGAGACCCTCGTGGAAGACCTGACGGAGCACCGCTGCGACGTCGGCATGGCGGGCATCGGCATGCTGCAGCCGCGCATGCAGGCACTGGGGTTCAGCCGGCCCTACCTCCAAAGCGGCCTGCTGGCCGTCACCACCAAGAGCAACCCCGTGGTGCGGGACTGGGACGACATCGACCAGCCCGGCGTGGCCATCGGCGTGCAGAACGGCGCATCGATCCTGCCGACCGTCCAGGGGTACTTCCGGCGCGCCACCGTGGTGCGCGTGCCCGCGTCCCGCACGCGGGAGCGCGAGCTTGCTGCGGGCCGCATCGACGTGTTCCTGACCAACGACATCTACGCGCGCCAGCTCGTGGAAAGCGCCGACTGGGTGCGGGTGGTGACGCCGCCTTCGGAGGTGCTGCGCATTCCGTTGGCCTACCCGGTGCGCCTGGGGGATGCGGAATGGATCGCCGCCGTGGACGACTTCGTGGCGCGCATCAAGGGCGACGGCCGGCTGGCCGCGGCGGCGCAGCGCCACGGCCTCGGCGCGCTGGTGGTGCCATGATCCGGCGCTGCTTCCTGCACAGTGTGCTGCTGCGGGCCGGCGGCCGCTGCATCGCACGGCGCGGCGCCCTGCCCGCGAGCACCGTGGTGCTCGCCGTCGGGCTGCTCGCGGCGGCGGCCGCGCTCACCGGCGCCCTGGTCGTGAGCCTGGGCGACCTGCGCGGCGCCTTCGCCACCAGCGAAAGCCAGGCCCAGTTGCTGGCCCGCGTGCTCGAAGACCAGACCACGCGCACTTTCGAAGCCGGGGAAATGGTGCTGTTCAGCCTGTCGCAGACGCCGTCGCTGCAGGCCGGGGCCGCCGACCGGGACGGCACGGAGAACGCCATGCGGCAGGTGCTCACGGCACTGACCTTCGCGCGCAGCGTCGCCGTGGTGGACCTGGAAGGCCAGGTGCTGGCGAGCACCGACCCGGCCGCCTCCGGCATTCGCATCGACACCGCCCGGCTCGGGCCGCTGCCCGCGGCGCGGATCCAGCGCATCGGTCCATTGTTCCCGGGACGCGGCCTGGAAAACCTCAGCGGCGACGCTGCCGCGGCCTCCATCCCGCCAGGGCTGGCATTCATCCCGCTGATGTACGGCTTCCGCGATGCCGCCGGCACGCCGCTCGTGCTCATGGCACTGATCAACCCGGACGCCCTCTCGAACTTCCAGTACCTCGCGCTGGAGGCACTCTCCTACGACGCCGTGATCGCGTCGGACGACGGCCAGGTGCTGGCGTCCTCGATCTTCGTGCGCGACCTGCCCCTGCACGACGTGTCGTCGCTGCCGGTGTTCAACAGCCTGCTGCCCCACCACGAGCGCGGCAGCTACACCGGCCCGGGCGTGCTCGGCCCCGACCGCATCGTCGCCTACCGCGCCTCCCGCAGCCGTCCGCTGGTGGTGATCGTGGAAGAGCCGAAGAGCGCCGCCTTCGCGCGCTGGTTCGCGGGCTACTACCCATTCCTGGCGGTGGAGGCGACCATGGTCCTGCTCGCGCTGTCGCTCACCTGGGTCGCCTGGCGCAGCCTGCGCTCCCGGGAGGCCGCCCGCCGGGCCGTCGATGTCGCGCAGGAGCGCATCGTGCGCAGCGAACGCGATCTCGCGCTGCTGCTGCGCAGCGTGCAGGAGCTGATCTTCCGCACCGACCCGGACGGCGCGATCACTTACGTGAACGCGCGCTGGACGGCGCTCAGCAGCCAGCCGCCCACCGCCGCCATCGGCCTGCGGCTGCAGGACCTCGTCCAGCCGGACAGCCGTGAACGCGTGGCCGCGATGCTCGCCCCCGAGTCCGGCGCCGCGGTGCGCACGCGCCAGGTGCGGCTGCTTTCCCCGCAGGGCGGCGAGCGCGTGCTCGACGTGGCCGCGGTTCCGCTGTGCGCGCCGGACGGAGCCCTGCTCGGCTTCGTCGGCAGCGCGGTGGACGTCACCGAGCGCGAGCAGGCCTACCACCGCCTGCGCGCGCAGCTCGCCTTCCAGAACCTGCTGCTGGAAACCAGCCCGCAGCCGATGATGCTCACCGACCGGTGCCACCGCGTCGTCCTCGTCAACCGTGCCTGGGAGCAGGCGATGGGCCGCCACCGCGACCGCATCGTCGGCGAGTGCCTGGAACTCTACCCCGGCGAGACTGCCGACGACGCAGCCATCGCCGAGGGCGGCGGCGGCAGGACGCTGGAGATGGACCTTCCCTACGGCGACGGCGTGCGGCGCGCGACGCGCGTGCTCAAGGCCGCCGTGGAGGTCGACCGCGGCGAAGTGACGGGCGTGCTCAGCATCCTCATGGACATCAGCGAGTTCCGCGAGGCCGAGCGCGCGATCCGCGAGGCGCACGACGCGGCCGCGGAGTCGGCGCGTACCCGGTCCGAGTTCGTCGCCAACATGAGCCACGAACTGCGCACGCCGCTGCAGGCGATCATCGGCTTCGCCGAGCTGGGCACCGCGCGCACGCAGGAGGCGCGGCTGTGGTCGATGTTCACCGACATCCATGCGGCGGGCCGCCGCCTGCTGGCACTGGTCAACGACCTGCTCGACGTCGCCAAGATCGAAAGCTCCATCGGCACCTTCCACCTCGAGCGCACCGATCTGCGCGGGCACGTGCGCACGGTGGCGCGCGAGCTGGAGCCGCTCGTCGCGTCGCGGCGGCAGGAACTGCGCATCGATCTGCCGCAGTGCCCGCTCGTCGCCAAGGTGGACCCGCAGCGCTTCCAGCAGGTGGTGCGCAACGTGCTCGCCAATGCCATCAAGTTCTCGCCCGACGGCTCCTGCGTGCAGCTGCGCGCGGCCGCCGATTGCCAGGACATGATCCACATCGAGGTGGAGGACCAGGGCCCCGGCATTCCCGAAGCCGAACTGGAACGCATCTTCGAGGCCTTCGCCCAATCGAGCGCCACGCGCAACGGCTTCGGAGGCACGGGACTGGGCCTGGCGATCTGCCGCAAGATCGTCGAGGCGCTGCAGGGCCGGATCCATGCGCGCAACATCGAGGGCGGGGCCGTGTTCCACATCGAACTGCCCGCCCGCGGCCCCTCGGAAGCCAGCCCCTCGCCGCAGTGAGCGCGCCCGGCCGGCAGCGCGCGGCCACCTGAAAACCGGGTATGGTGCAGGCGTGGCGGAGGCCCCCGGCGTCCGCGCCTGCCAGCGTGCAGCCCCATTCACCTCCAACCCGGTCCCATCACCATGAAAGCCACCTGGAACGGCGTGGTCGTCGCCGAGAGCGACGACACGGTCCTCGTCGAGGGCAACCACTATTTCCCCGAGAGCGCGCTGAAGTCCCAGTACTTCACGTTCAGCAACCACCGCACCACCTGCCCCTGGAAGGGCCAGGCGACCTACCGGTCGCTGCTGGTCGACGGCGAACTCAATGCAGATGCCGCCTGGACCTATGCCGATCCCCTTCCGGAGGCCGAACAGATCCGCGGACGCTTCGCCTTCTGGAAAGGCGTCAAGGTCGAGGCCTGAACGCAGGAGGGGCGCCCTCCCCCTCCCGGTGCCGGCCCTGCCGGATTCCCCGCGCCCCCGGCCCCGAAAACGGTGCATACGGTTATCCCTGCGGGCGTTGGACAATCATGTGGATAACCCGGGACAGGCGCTGTACGGCCGATGCAAGTGGTTGATTTCAAAGGAAACCCCACGCGCTGCCTATTTTTTGTGCAGCGCCTGCGCCGATGTTCCCCCGTTATCCCTCCCGGCGCTGGACAACTGTGTGGATAACACGGGATCAGCGCTGTATGACAGGGATAAGTCATTGATTCACAAGGGATAGTTCTGCGCTGCCCAATTTTTGTGCAGTGGGCAACCTGCTCCGCCATACCCTCGCCCCCGTCTTTAGCGGCCGTTTTTCCGATCCGTTTTCTCTGCTCCCATGACGTCTCCGTCCACCTCCCGAGCCCCGTTCTTCATCGCCCGCGTCGGCACCGACGGCACCCAGTGCGATGCGTGGCCCGAACAGACCCTGCTGCAATCCATGGAACAGGGCGGCATCGACTGGCCCAGCTCCTGCCGCAACGGCACCTGCCGCACCTGCATCGGCGTCCTCGCCGAAGGCACCGTGCGCTACGCGATCGAATGGCCGGGCCTGTCGGCGGAGGAAAAGGCCGAAGGCTGCGTGCTGCCCTGCGTGGCCTACCCCACCAGCGACCTCCATCTCGAAGGCCCGGCGGTGTAGCGGCCACGGGAGCATCCGCCCCCTTGCGGCACTCCCTGCGATTTCGACAGAATGGTCCACCCTCCGGGGACAACAAAGGGAGAGAGGACCATGACCGACACCACCCATGCGGTGCCGCGGCCCCGTGCCGCCGGCGCCGGCCACCCCACGCGCGACGACATCCTGCGCGAATGCATCGCGGCCGAAGCCCGGTGGGCCGAAAGCCCCGGGCGCAACCTGGTGCTGCTCTTCGACGGCACGGGCAACATCCTCGGCAACGACCAGGACACCAACGTCGTCAAGCTGCTGCGCATGTTGCACAAGGGCCCCGATCCCGACGGGCGGGCGCCCGAGCAGCTCGTCTACTACGACCCCGGCGTGGGCACGGACAACGTGTTCCCGCCCGACTCCTTCTTCGGACGGGTGAGCGAACGCGTCGAACGGCTCGCGGGCCTCGCGCTCGGCAGCGGGGTGTTCCCCAACATCGCGGGCGCGTACGAATTCCTGGTGCGCACCTACCGCGATGGCGACCGCATCTACCTGCTGGGCTTCTCGCGCGGAGCCTTCACCGCGCGGGCCGTCGCCGGCATGCTCAACATGTACGGGCTCATCCATACGGAAGGACTGCCCCTGCTCGACAACATGGTGCGCATCTATTTCGCGCCCCCGCGCCGGGACAACCCCTCCGGCACGCGCCAGCGCGAGGACTTCGCGCGCGACGTGGTCGAGAACTTCGCGCGCGGCCGCACGCCGCTCGTGCATTTCGCGGGGGTGTGGGACACGGTGGAATCCATCGGCGGCCCACTGATCGGCCTGAAGATCAGCAACTCCGCGGACTTCGCGAACAAGCGTTTCGTGCACGTGCGGCACGCGATGTCGCTGCACGAGTCCCGCCAGCCCTACGCGCCGCGCCGCTACGAAGACCCCCATTTCAGCGCCCGCGAACTGCCGTACCGCAGCTTCGCGCAGCGCTGGTTCCGCGGAGTGCACAGCGACGTGGGCGGCTCGTACGCGCGCGACGGCCTGTCCCGCATCACCCTGCGCTGGATGGCCGAGGAAGCCTTCGCGCAGGGCCTGCGGATGGACCGCAGCCAGCTGCAGCCGGGCGATCCGCACACGCCCATGCACGACCAGGCCTACGACTGCCCCCTCTGGGCGTGGGCCGGCCTGAACGCGCGCCGGCGCGAACCCGGCGACGTGGTGGACCCGAGCGCCCTGCCCCTCGCCGCGGCCGTGCCCGCGCAGCACCTGCCGCGCACCCAGCCCTGGCGGGCGATCGGCTGGGTGCTGCCGGTGGCCGTGGCCGCGCTGTGGGCCGCCCGCGGCGAGGCGCGCGCTGTCGACATCGCCTTCGCCATCGCCTGCGTGGCCTGGGTCGCCTACCCGGTCGCCTGGGCGCTGCGGCGGCTGGTGGCGCAGGCGGTGCCGCGGGGCCGGCAGCTCGGCTGGCTTGCGCGCCATGCGCATTGGGCCATGCGGCTGTTCGCGGCGGGAGAACTGGCGCTGGGGTGCATTCCGGACACGGGCTGGCCGACCGTCACCACCCTGCTCGTGGGCACCCGGCTGCTGTCCCTGGCGCTGCTCGCGGGGGTACTGCTGTTCGGCGCCCTGGCGGACGGGCCGGGTACCGGTAGCCCTTCCGGTTCGGGCATGGGCGGGCTGCACTAAAATCGCACCTTTCCCCGGCGCCCCACCGCGCGCCGCGCCCGCCACCGGCCCGGCCGCGGCGCGGCCCGCCCGCCGCGGACCACCGAAAGCCTGCCCCCATGAACACCCCCCTCCCCCCCGCGTCCATCGCCCCGGTCGAAGACATCGTGGCCGAGATGCGCGCGGGCCGCATCGTCATCCTCGTGGACGAGGAAGACCGCGAGAACGAAGGCGACCTGGTCCTCGCGGCCGACCACGTCACGCCCGAAGCGATCAACTTCATGGCGCGCTTCGGCCGCGGCCTGATCTGCCTCACGCTCACGCGCGAGCGCTGCGAGCTGCTGCGCCTGCCGCCCATGGTGGCGCGCAACGGCACCAAGATGGGCACCGCCTTCACCGCCTCCATCGAGGCCGCAGAAGGCGTGACCACCGGCATCTCCGCCGCCGACCGCGCCCGCACCGTGCAGGCCGCCGTGGCGCCCGATGCCAAGGCCTCCGACCTGGTGCAGCCCGGCCACATCTTCCCGCTGCAGGCGGTCGATGGCGGCGTGCTCATGCGCGCGGGCCACACCGAGGCCGGCTGCGACCTGGCCGCCATGGCCGGCTGCAGCCCGTCCGCCGTCATCTGCGAGGTCATGAAGGACGACGGCACCATGGCCCGCCTGCCCGACCTGCAGCAGTTCGCCGCCGAACACGGCCTGAAGATCGGCACCATCGCCGACCTCATCGAATACCGCAGCCGCCACGAGACGCTGGTGCAGAAGGTGGGCACGCGCCCGCTGCAGACGGCCGCCGGCGAATTCATCGCCCATGCCTTCCGCGACGGCCCCAGCCAGTCGGTCCACATCGCGCTGGTGCGCGGCAGCTGGGGCGAACACGACAGCGTCCCGGTGCGCGTGCACGAGCCGCTGTCCGTGCTGGACGCGCTCGAAGTGGGCCGCGACATGCACTCCTGGGACCTGGACGCGAGCCTGCGCCACATCGCCCAGCACGGCAGCGGCGTGGCCGTGCTGCTGAACTGCGGCGAGAGCGCCGAACAGCTGCTGGCCCAGTTCGACGGCACGGCGCGCGCCTCGCATGCGCCCGAACGCGGCCGCATGGACCTGCGCACCTACGGCGTGGGCGCGCAGATCCTGCGCGAATGCGGCGTCACCCGCATGCAGCTCATGGGCCAGCAGCGCCGCCTGCCCAGCATGACCGGCTACGGCCTCGAGATCACCGGATACATCCCCAAGGAATAACACACCATGTTTGGCGCAGACAAAGGAACCGCGGACAGGCTCGACGGCAGGAAACTGCAGATCGGCATCGTGCAGGCCCGCTTCAACGAAGGCATCACCGAGGCCCTGGCGGCCGCATGCCGCGAAGAGCTGCTCGCCCTGGGCGTGCAGGAGAAGAACATCCGCCACGTGCGGGTGCCCGGCGCGCTCGAAGTGCCGCTGGCCCTGCAGGCCCTGGCCGAGCAGGACGAATACGACGCGCTGATCGCGCTGGGCTGCATCATCCGCGGCGAGACCTACCACTTCGAACTCGTCGCCAACGAATCCGGCGCGGGCGTGACGCGCGTCTCGCTCGACACCCAGACCCCGATCGCCAACGCCATCCTGACCACCGAGAACCTGGAGCAGGCCGTGGCCCGCCAGACCGAGAAGGGGCGCGACGCGGCCCGCGTGGCCGTGGAGATGGCGAACCTGCTGGAGGAGCTGTCTTGAGCGACGATTCCGCCTCCCCTCCGGCGCCCGGCGGCGCCAAGCGCCCGCCGCGCCAGGTGCGCACCGGCACCACGGCCACCGGAGCGCGCAAGGCCGCCTCCAAATCGGCCCGCAGCCGCTCGCGCGCGTTCGCGCTGCAGGCGCTCTACCAGCACATCGTGGGCCGCAACGAAGCCACTGCGATCGACGTGTTCACGCGCGACCTCTCCGGCTTCCACAAGGCCGATGCCGCGCACTACGACGCGCTGCTGCACGGCTGCATCGAGAACGCCGGGGCGCTCGACGCCCTGATCCAGCCGAAGCTCGACCGCACGCTGGCCGAGCTGTCCCCGATCGAGCACGCGACGATGTGGATCGGCGTCTACGAATTCCAGAACTGCCTGGACGTGCCGTGGCGCGTGGTCATCAACGAATGCGTCGAGCTCGCCAAGGAGTTCGGCGGCACCGACGGGCACAAGTACGTGAACGGCGTGCTCAACGGCCTCGCGCCCACGCTGCGCGCCGCCGAGGTGGGCGCCGACCGCGGCCCGGGCGCCGCGCCGTCCGCGGACTGACCGGCCTGCCCCATCCGCCGCCGCCGCTGCAGCGGCCGTCCGCGCCGCACGGGCGGACGGGCGCGCCGGCTCCGCCTCCGCCTTCACCTCCTTCTCCTTCCCGCACCGCCATGAAGTTCTCCTCGCGCGCCGAGCGCATCGAACCCTTTTACGTGATGGAGATCGCCAAGGCCGCGCAGGCCCTGGCGCGCGAGGTGGCGCAGGGCCCGGAGCCGATGATCTTCCTCAACATCGGCGAACCCGACTTCACCGCACCGCCGCTGGTGCGCGAGGCCGCCGAGCGCGCGCTGCAACGCGGCACCACGCAATACACCAACGCACTCGGCCTGGAAGCGCTGCGCGAACGCATCGCCGGCTGGTATGCCGAGCGCTTCGGCGTGGCGGTGCCGGCACGGCGCATCGTGGTCACGGCGGGCGCCTCGGGCGCGCTGCAGCTCGCCTGCCTCGCGCTCATCGAGCAGGGCGACGAGATCCTCATGCCGGACCCGAGCTATCCCTGCAACCGGCATTTCGTGAGCGCGGCGGACGGCCGGGCGGTGATGGTGCCCTCCACCGCCGAAGAGCGCTTCCAGCTCAGCGCCGCCAAGGTCGCCGCCCACTGGGGCCCGAAGACGCGCGGCGTGCTGCTGGCCTCGCCCTCCAACCCCACGGGCACCTCGATCGCGCCCGATGAACTGCGCCGCATCCATGCCGAAGTGCAGTCGCGGGGCGGCACCACGATCATCGATGAGATCTATCTCGGCCTCTCGCACGACGAGGCCTTCGGCCAGACCGCGCTGGCGATCGGCGACGACATCGTCAGCATCAACAGCTTCAGCAAATACTTCAACATGACCGGCTGGCGGCTCGGCTGGATGGTCGTGCCCGAGGCCATGGTGCCGGTGGTCGAGCGCCTCGCCCAGAACCTGTTCATCTGCCCGAGCACCGTGGCGCAGCATGCGGCGCTGGCCTGCTTCGAGCCCGAGAGCATCGCCGAGTACGAACGCCGCCGCGCCGAGTTCAAGGCCCGCCGCGATTACTTCATTCCCGCGCTCGAGTCGATCGGCCTGCCTGTGCCCGTGCGGCCGGACGGCGCCTTCTACGCCTGGGCCGACTGCACCGCCGCCGCGCGGCGCCTCGGCGTGGAAGGCAGCTGGGCGTTCGCCCACGAGGTGATGCAGCGCGCGCACCTCGCCGTCACGCCCGGGCGCGACTTCGGCAGCCATGCGCCCGAAACCTTCGTGCGCTTTTCCACGGCCAACTCCATGGCCCAGCTGCAGGAGGCCATCGCCCGGCTCTCCCGGCTGCTGGCGGCCTGACGCGGCGGCTCCGCCAGGCACTCCCATGAGCTTCGAATGGCCCGTGCGCATCTACTGGGAAGACACGGATGCCGGCGGCATCGTCTTCTATGCCAACTACCTGCGCTTCTTCGAGCGCGCACGCACCGAGTGGCTGCGCTCCCTCGGGCTCGGGCAGCAGCAATTGCGGGAACTCACGGGCGGGATGTTCGTCGTAACCGACGCACGGGTCCGCTATCTGCGTCCCGCGAGGCTCGACGATGAACTGATTGTTACGGCCGTGCTCGAAGAAAGCGGGAAGGCATCGCTGACAATACGCCAGCGGGCGCTCCTGAAAACGGAGCACATGACACAATCGGATGCGGTGCTGCTCTGCGAGGGCACCGTCCGCATCGGATGGGTCGACGGCGCCACCCTGCGCCCGGCCCGCATTCCCGGCCACCTTCTGGAACAACTCTCACCATCATGAATTCGCAAGACATGTCCATCCTGCACCTGGTGCTCAATGCCAGCTGGGTGGTGCAGCTCGTCATGGCGCTGCTGATCGGCGTGTCCGTCGCCAGCTGGGCCGCCATCTTCCGCAAGCTGTTCGCGCTCAAGCGCGTGCGCTCCCTCAACGACGATTTCGAGCGCGAGTTCTGGTCGGGCACCAGCCTGAACGACCTGTACGCGAGCGCCGCGCAGAACGCCAAGAGCGCCGGTCCCATGGAGCGCATCTTCGCGAGCGGCATGCGCGAGTTCCAGAAGCTGCGCGAACGCCGCATCACCGACCCGGGCACGCTGCTCGACGGCGCGCGCCGCGCCATGCGCGCGAGCTTCCAGCGCGAAATGGACGTGGTCGAATCCAGCCTCTCCTTCCTCGGCTCGGTCGCCTCGGTGAGCCCGTACGTCGGCCTCTTCGGCACCGTCTGGGGGATCATGCACGCCTTCACCGGCTTCGCGGGCATGGAACAGGTCACGCTCGCCACCGTGGCGCCCGGCATCGCCGAAGCCCTGGTGGCCACCGCCATCGGCCTGTTCGCCGCCATCCCCGCCGTGGTCGCCTACAACCGTTTCGCGCGCGACATCGACCGCGTGGCGATCCACCAGGAAACCTTCATCGAGGAATTCTCGAACATCCTGCAGCGCAACCTGGGCGCGCACCCGGCGCCCGCCTCCGCATCGGGCCACTGACCGGCCGCCCCTTTCCGCCCGCAGCAAGGAATCCCCTCCCATGCCCACCATGGCCTCGCGCGGCGGCAGCCGCCGCCGCTCGATGAACGAGATCAACATGGTCCCGTTCATCGACGTGATGCTGGTGCTGCTCATCATCTTCATGGTGACCGCGCCCATGCTCACCCCCAGCCGCATCGACGTGCCCTCCGTCGGCAAGGGCGCCAAGCCGCCCAAGTCCTTCGGGCAGGTGATCGTGCAGAAGGACGGCAGCCTGCAGCTCAAGACGGGCGACCTCGAACGCCCGGTGACGCTCAAGGAACTCGGCGCCGCCGCCAAGACCTGGCAGGCCACGCAGGAAGAAGGCACGCCGGTGCTGATCACCGCCGACAAGGGCGTGACCTACGAATCCGTGGTCAAGGCCATGGATGCGCTGCAGCGCGCGGGCGTGCAGCGCGTGGGCCTCACTGTCAAGTCGGGCGGCTAGGCGCACCCGCGTCTCCACCGCTCAGCCCGTTTCCCCTTTTTTCGCCGCGCCCCTTCCGGAGCCGTTTCCGAA
The DNA here is from genome assembly GCF_031844105.1 of Acidovorax sp. PRC11. Lineage (NCBI taxonomy): Bacteria > Pseudomonadati > Pseudomonadota > Betaproteobacteria > Burkholderiales > Comamonadaceae > Acidovorax > Acidovorax sp. PRC11. Next base: position 255,798 of record NZ_JAUZUQ010000006.1, read on the forward strand.
CGCGATGCACGCCCACAACGACCGAGACCAGTTCGCCCCCACGCGTCCGCCGGGACGCCTGCGCGCCGTCGCGCTGGCGGTTCTGGTCCACGCCGCGCTCATCGGCGCCCTGACCTGGGGCGTGAACTGGAAGACCAGTGCGGACCAGCCCGCCATCGAGGCCGAGATCTGGTCCCCCTTGCCGCAGCAGGCCGCCCCGGCCGCGGTCGCCCCGCCGCCACCGCCGGTGCCGGTGCCGCAACCCGCGCCGCCTCCGCCGCCTGCCCCGGCACCCCCCCCCCCCCCCCCCCCCCCCCCCCCCCCCCCCCCGAAGGCCGCCGCCGCGCCCAGCGAGGCGGACATCGCCATCGAGCGCGAGAAGAAGCGGCTCGAACAGGAGAAGAAGGAGCGCCAGCTCCAGGCCGAGCGCGACCGCAAGGAGCGCGAGCGCAAGGAACAGGCCGAGCAGGACAAGAAGGAACGCCAGCAGAAGGAAAAGGCCCAGCGCGAGAAGGAACAGCAGCAGCAGCAGCAGCAGCAGCGCGAGAAAGAGCAGCGCGAGAAGGAACGCCGCGAGCAGCAGGAGAAGCAGGACAAGCTGGAGAAACAGCAGGCCGAGAAGGAACGGCAGGAGCAGCTGCAGAAGAAGCAGGCCGAAGACAAGCGCAAAGCCGAGGAAAAGCGCAAGGCCGATGCGGCCGAAGCCAAGCGCCTGGAAGCGCAGCGCCAGGAGAACATCCGCCGCATGCAGGGCATGGCAGGCGCCACGGGCGGCGAGACCGCCACCGGCAACGCCCAGCGCAGTTCCGGCCCGTCGGGCAGCTATGGCGGCAAGGTCGCGGCCAAGGTGCGGCCGAACATCGTCTACCCGGACGCGATCTCGGACAACCTGAACACCCAGGTGGAAGTGCGCGCATCGCCGGACGGCACCATCGTGGGCATCCGCATCACCAAGTCCAGCGGCAACAAGTCCTGGGACGACGCCGTGGTGCGCGCGCTCGAGAAGACCGACACCCTGCCGCGCGACGTGGACGGCCGCGTGCCGTCATCGCTGTCGATCGGATTCCGGCCGAAGGACTGAGCCGGTCAGCCCGGGCCGCCTGTCCGGTCCCGGAACGGCCATGCACACGCCGCGCGCCCCGTGGGTGCCGCACGCCCCGGCCCACCCTGACGGATCGTTCTTCCCGCACCCGTGAAAACGGGCCCCGTCGTTGAACAGGACCCGTCGATGTGCGGCACGACGCAGGAGGCAGTTCCTGCAATGGCGGGATGCGGACGCGCCCGCCGGCGCATCCGGGGGCCCGCCTTACGCCTCGCGGCGTTCGATCCAGCGGTTGATCTTCAGCGCCAGGAGCGTGCAGACCGCGCCCGAGAGCAGGTAGACGCACACGGCCACCAGGCCGAACTTGGCCGACAGGCCGAGCGCCACCAGCGGAGCGAACGCAGCGCCCACCAGCCAGGCCAGATCGGCCGACAGGGCCGCGCCGGTATAGCGGAAGCGCGGCGAGAAGTTCGCCGTCACGGTGCCCGACGCCTGGCCGTACGACAGGCCGAGCAGGATGAAGCCGACGATGATGAAGATGTTGTTGCCGGTCGTGCCGCTGCTCAGCAGCCAGGGCGTCACGAGGCTGAACAGGCCGATCAGGCAGGCCATCACGCCCAGCGTGTTGCGGCGGCCCACCCGGTCCGCCAGGCTGCCGGACACCACGATGGCCAGCGCCGCGCAGAAGGCGCCCGCGATCTGCACGCCCAGCACGTGGACGATCGACTGCTCGGAATACATCGAGATCCAGGACAGCGGGAACACCGTCACCATGTGGAAGAGCGCGAAGCTCGCCAGCGCGGCGAAGGCGCCCAGCAGCACGTTGCGGCCTTCGTTGCGCATGAGCTCCACCGCGCCGACGGGCGCCAGCTCACGCTGCTGCAGCAGGTCGGTGTACGACTGGCCCACGATCAGCCGCAGCCGGGCGAACAGCGCCACCACGTTGATGGCGAAGGCCACGAAGAACGGGAAGCGCCAGCCCCAGTCCAGGAACTCCTGCACCGAGAGGTTGCTGTAGAGGTAGGCGAACAGGCTGGCCGCGAGCACGAAGCCCACCGGAGCCCCGAGCTGGCCGATCATGGCGTACCAGCCGCGGCGCTCCTTGGGGGCCGACATCGCCAGCAGCGAGGGCAGGCCGTCCCAGGTGCCGCCCAGTGCCAGGCCCTGGCCGATCCGCAGCGCGACGAGCGCGATGATGGCGCCCTGGCCCGCATTGTTGTAGCTCGGCAGGAAGGCCATGCCGGCGGTGGAGGCGCCCAGCAGGAACAGCGCGATCGTCAGCTTGGTGCCGCGGCCCCAGCGCCGCTGCACGGCCATGGAGATGGCGGTGCCGATCGGACGGACCACGAACGCCAGCGCAAAGATGGCGAACGCCATCAGCGTGCCGTCGAGCCGCGAGAGGAACGGGAACAGATAGGAGGGGAAGACCAGCACGCACGCCAGCCCGAAGACGAAGAAATCGAAATACTCGGACGACCGGCCGATGATCACCCCCACGGCGATGTCGCCGGGCGATGCTTCTTCATGGGTGTCCGCATGGGACAGGGATTCCTCGTGATGGAAATCCCCGGAAGGATAGGTAGCGGCTGACCCACTCATATGAAAGCTCCTGGATTCATGCTGAACACGGCTTCCGTTCTACTCTTCGGTTCGCCCCCCTACAAGGCGACTTTTCCCCTACCGGGGGTCGGACAAACCCTTACACTCCCATGGTTTTGCGCCCATCGGCCCGCAGGCCGCGCCAGCGCATACCGGAGGCCCGCGCTTTGACCTTGGACAAAATGTCCAATCGACACGGCCCACCAACGTATTACATTTGCCCCATCCTGTAATCCGCGTTTGCCCTAAACGCGCTTTTGTTACGCCCACCCCAAGCATGTCGAAAACCATGAAACTCCGCGGGCCCGCATGGCTCGGCGCGGCCGCCCTGGCTGCCGGCCTCGCCGGCTGCAGCAAGGCCGTCGTCCTCAATCCGGCGGGCGACGTCGCCGCGCAGCAAGGCCAGCTCGTCGTCACCGCGACGCTGCTGATGCTGATCATCATCGTGCCGGTGATCCTGCTCACCTTCCTGTTCGCATGGAAGTACCGCCAGGCCAACACCGAGGCCGATTACGATCCCGACTGGCACCACTCCACCACGCTGGAGCTGGTGATCTGGACGGTGCCGCTCATGATCATCATCGCGCTGGGCGCGCTGACTTGGATCAGCACCCACAAGCTCGACCCCTACCGGCCCCTGGACCGCATCGACGCCGCCCGGCCGCTGCCGGCCAGCGTCAAGCCGCTGGAGATCCAGGTCGTGGCCATGGACTGGAAATGGGCGTTCTTCTACCCGGAGCAGGGCATCGCGACGGTGAACGAAGTGGCCGCCCCGGTGGACCGCCCCATCGTCTTCAAGCTCACGTCCACGTCCACGATGAACGCGTTCTACGTGCCGGACTTGGCCGGCATGATCTACACCATGCCCGGCATGCAGACCGAGCTGAACGCCATCATCAACAAGGCGGGCGTCTACCACGGCTTCTCGGCGCACTACAGCGGCCCGGGCTTCTCGGGCATGACGTTCAAGTTCCACGGCCTGAAGGACGGTGATTTCGACAAGTGGGTCGCCGACGTGAAGGGCACCGGCAAGGCACTCGATGCCAAGACGTACCTGGCCCTGGCAAAGCCCAGCGAGCGCAACCCCGTGGAGCGATTCGCGTCGGTCGAGGCCGGCCTCTACGACAAGGTGCTCAACCGCTGCGTGGAAGACGGCAAGATGTGCATGCACCACATGATGGCCATCGACGCGAACGGCGGCGAGGCCTACCTCAAGGCCGTGGGCCTGAACCTGCCGCAGGACGTGTGCACGGCCGAGAACTCCGCCCGTGTGATCGCCTCCCTGGAAACGCGCGACGCCACGCGCGCCCCCACCCCGCAATGACCCTGTAGGGCCTGCTGCGCGCGAGCGGCGCAGGCCCCCTTCAGAAGAGACCCGTTATGTCCTCCGAACAAATCTCCGCCTCCCACTGGGCCCTGGGACGGCTCACCTGGGACTCCGTGCCGATGGCGCACGAGCCCATCGTGCTGTGGACCTTCATCGCCGTGGTGCTGGGCGGCCTCGCCGTCTTCGCCGCGGTCACGCGCTTCCGCCTGTGGGGCCCGCTGTGGCGCGACTGGGTGTGCAGCATCGACCACAAGAAGATCGGGATCATGTACATGATCCTCGGCATCGTGATGCTGCTGCGCGGCTTCGCCGACGCGGTGATGATGCGCCTGCAGCAGTCCATCGCCTTCGGCGACAACATGGGCTACCTGCCGCCACACCACTACGACCAGATCTTCACCGCCCACGGCGTGATCATGATCTTCTTCGTGGCGATGCCGCTCGTGACCGGGCTGATGAACTACGTCGTGCCGCTGCAGATCGGCGCGCGCGACGTGGCCTTCCCGTTCCTGAACAACTTCAGCTTCTGGATGACCACGGCCGGCGCCATCCTGGTGATGATCTCGCTGTTCCTGGGCGAGTTCTCCACCTCCGGCTGGCTGGCGCTGTCGAACCTGGGGGCGCAGAACCCGGGGACCGGGCTGGATTACTACATATGGGCGCTGCAGGTCGCGGGGGTGGGTACGACGCTCTCGGGGATCAACCTGATCGTCACCATCATCAAGATGCGCGCGCCCGGCATGAACCTGATGAAGATGCCCATCTTCACCTGGACCTCGCTGTGCACCAACGCCCTGATCGTGGCCTCGTTCCCGGTGCTGACGGCCGCCCTGGTGCTGATGTCGCTCGACCGCTACGTCGGCACGAACTTCTTCACGAACGACTTCGGCGGCAACCCGATGCTCTACGTGAACCTGATCTGGATCTGGGGCCACCCCGAGGTCTACATCCTGGTGCTGCCCGCCTTCGGCATCTTCTCCGAAGTGGTGGCCACCTTCTGCCGCAAGCGCCTGTTCGGCTACACCTCGATGGTGTACGCCACGGTGGTGATCACCATCCTGTCCTACCTCGTGTGGCTGCACCACTTCTTCACGATGGGCTCCGGCGCGAGCGTGAACACGTTCTTCGGCATCACCACGATGATCATCTCGATCCCGACGGGCGCGAAGATCTTCAACTGGCTGTTCACGATGTACAAAGGCCGCATCCGCTTCGAGCTGCCCATGATGTGGACCGTCGCGTTCATGGCCACCTTCGCCATCGGCGGCATGACCGGCGTGCTGCTGGCCGTGCCCCCGGCCGACTTCGTGCTGCACAACAGCCTGTTCCTGATCGCCCACTTCCACAACGTGATCATCGGCGGCGTGCTGTTCGGCCTGTTCGCCGGCATCAACTACTGGTTCCCGAAGGCCTTCGGCTACAAGCTCGACCGCACCTGGGGCCTGCGCTCCTTCTGGCTGTGGGTGGTGGGCTTCTGGGTCGCGTTCGCGCCCCTCTACGTGCTCGGCCTGATGGGCGTGACGCGCCGCGTCAACCACTTCGAAGACCCGTCGCTGCAGATCTGGTTCATCATCGCCGCCATCGGCGCCGGCATCATCGCCCTGGGCATCGCCTGCTTCCTGATCCAGCTGGTGGTGAGCTACCTCAAGCGCGACGAACTGCGCGATTTCACGGGCGACCCGTGGGACGCCCGCACGCTGGAGTGGGCCACGTCGTCGCCCCCGCCGCAGTACAACTTCGCGTTCACGCCCTACGTGCACGAGATCGATGCCTGGTGGGACATGAAGAAGCACGGCTACAAGCGTCCCCTGGCCGGCTACCAGCCGATCCACATGCCGGCCAACACCGGCGCGGGCGCGGTGATCTCCGGCTTCTCGCTGGTGCTCGGCTTCGCGCTGATCTGGCACATGTGGCTGCTCGCGGGCGTGTCGTTCCTGGGCATCGTGCTGGCCGCGATCATCCACACGTTCAACTACAAGCGCGACTTCTACATCCCTGCCGATGAAGTCAACAAGACCGAAGAAGCCCGCACACTCCAACTCGCCCGCTCCCATGTCTGATATCCGTTACCAAGCAGGCGCCGCAGGCGCCCTGGCTGCCCGCGACTACCATCTCGCGGAGGAGCCCCATCCAGAGAACGGCACCGCGCTCGGCTTCTGGCTCTACCTGATGAGCGACTGCCTCATCTTCGCGGCGCTGTTCGCCACCTACGGCGTGCTGGGCCGCAGCTACGCGGCCGGCCCCACCGGCGCGCAGCTGTTCGACCTCTCGCTGGTGGCCATCAACACGGCCTTCCTGCTGCTGTCGTCCATCACCTTCGGCTTCGCGATGCTGCAGAAGCAAAAGGGCAACGTGCGCGGCACGCTGGGCTGGCTGGCGATCACCGGCCTGTTCGGCCTGTGCTTCCTGGGCCTCGAGCTCTATGAGTTCCACCACCTGATCCACGAAGGCGCCGGCCCGCAGCGCAGCGCCTTCCTGTCGGCCTTCTTCACGCTGGTGGGCACCCACGGCCTGCACGTCACCTTCGGCCTGATCTGGCTGGTGGTGCTGATGGTCCAGATCGGCAAGCACGGCCTGATCCCCGCCAACAACCGCCGCCTGATGTGCCTGTCGATGTTCTGGCACTTCCTGGACGTCGTGTGGATCGGCGTCTTCACCTTTGTGTACCTGATGGGGGTGCTGTAACCATGTCCGCACAGAATTCGCACGCACACGCACATGCCCATGCCCACGACGGGCACGACGGCCACCACCACGACGATGGCCCGCACAGCACCTTCTCCGGCTACATGACCGGCTTCGTGCTCTCGATCATCCTCACCGCGATCCCGTTCTGGCTCGTGATGGCCAAGGTGATCTCCGACCGCAGCACGGCCGTGCTGGTGCTGGGCGCCTTCGCCGTGGCGCAGATCCTCGTGCACATGGTGTGCTTCCTGCACATGAACGGCAAGGTCGAGGGCGGCTGGACCATGCTGTCCACCATCTTCACCGTGGTGTTCGTGGCGATCGCCATCGCCGGCACGCTGTGGGTCATGTTCCACATGAACACGAACATGATGCCGGAGCACACCATGCCCGCATCCACCGCGCCGCTGCCCCCGCCGGTGAACAACGCGCCCTGACGGCACGGTGGTGCAAGGCAGTACGGAGGCCGGCCCGCGCCGGCGCTCTCCCCTCCTGAAGGCGATGCTCATCCTGGTGGGCATCGCCTTGTTTTTGGGCTTCATGGCCCTGGGCACGTGGCAGGTGCAGCGCCGGGCCTGGAAGCTCGCGCTGATCGAGCGCGTGGACCAGCGCGTGCATGCCGCGCCGGTGCCCGTGCCGCCTCCGGCCCAATGGCCGCAGATCGACGCCGCGCGCTACGAATACCTGCCCGTGGAGGCCACCGGCCGCTGGCTCGCGGACCGGACGGTACTCGCCCAGGCCACCACCGAACTGGGCGCCGGGTTCTGGGTGATGACCCCGCTGCAGCAGGCCGACGGCACGCAGGTGCTGGTGAACCGCGGCTTCGTGCCGCAGGACCAGCGCGCGCGCTGGCTGCCGGGCGGCGACGCGCTCGCCGCGGCCGATGCAGTCCCCTCGGCGGCGGCGGCCGGCGCGCCCGTGTCCGTGCAGGGCCTGCTGCGCCTGAGCGAGCCGGGCGGCAGCCTGCTGCGCGCCAACGACCCGGCCGCGCAACGCTGGTACTCGCGCGACGTGGCCTCCATCGCGGCGGACCGGCAACTGCCGCGCGCCGCGCCGTTCTTCATCGACGCGGGCCTGCCCGCGAAGCGGCCGGCGGCGCCAGCGGCCGCGGAGGGTGCGGTGGCGAGCGCCGGTCCCTGGCCCCGCGCCGGCCTGACCGTGATCCGCTTCCCCAACAGCCACCTCGTGTACGCCCTCACCTGGTATGGGCTCGCGCTGATGGTTGTCGGCGCGGGCTGGTATGTGGCACGCTACGAGTTTCGCTCGCGCGCAGCCGACCGTGCCCTCCACCCCTCCGACCGCTCCACGTCCTGATACCGGTCCGGGCGCCGTCCCGCCCGCGGCGCCCGGCGCCAGGCCATCTGCGGCGCAACCCGCCGCGCCGTCGGTGCGCAACGCCCGCTACGCGAATGCCGCCGCGGGGCTCAAGAACCTGCACCAGCTCATCCAGCTGCGCTGGGTGGCGGCCATCGGGCAGATCTTCACCATCGAGGTCGCCTACTACAGCCTCGCGCTGTCGATGCCCGTGCACGAGATGCTGCTGGTGGTGGGCTGCCTGGTGCTCTTCAACATCGTGAGCCTGCTGCGCTGGCGCACGGGGCATTCCGTGCGGCAGGTGGAGCTGTTCCTCGCGCTGCTGATCGACGTGGCCGTGCTCACCGTGCAGCTCTACCTGAGCGGCGGCACCGGCAATCCGTTCGTCTTCCTCTACCTGCTGCAGATCGCGGTCGGCGCGGTGCTGCTGCGCGGGTTCTACATCTGGTCCATCGTCGCGATCACCACCGCCTGCTTCGCGGCGCTGTCGCGCTTCAACCTGCCGCTCACGCTGTCCGCGGACCTGCACCTGGGCCTTGCGAGCCCCTACCTGCTCGGCCTGATGGCGTGCTTCCTCCTCAACGCGATCCTGCTCGTGATCTTCATCACCCGCATCGAGCGCAACCTGCGCCAGCGCGACGCCCGGCTGGCGGCGGCGCGGCAGCGCGGCCTGGAAGAGGAGCACATCGTGCGCATGGGCCTGCTGGCCTCGGGCGCGGCGCACGAGCTGGGCACGCCGCTCTCGACCATGGCCGTGATCCTGGGCGACTGGCGGCACGACGCGCGCCTGGCCGCCGACCCGGTGCTTCAGGACGAGATCGCCGAGATGCAGACGCAGGTGCAGCGCTGCAAGGCCATCGTGAGCGGCATCCTGCTGTCGGCCGGCGAGACGCGCGGCGAGGCCTCGGCCCAGACCACGGTGCGGACCTTCGTCGACGCACTGGCGCGCGACTGGCGCGCCACCCGCACCATCGCCGCCTTCGAGTACGAGAACCGTTTCGGCGCCGATACGCCCATGGTCTCGGACACCACGCTGCAGCAGATGGTTTTCAATGTGTTGGACAATGCCCGGGACGCCTCGCCGGATTGGGTGGGCATGGTGGCCGAGCGCGATGCGGACACCCTGCGCATCACCGTCACCGACGCCGGCCCGGGGTTCGATCCCGCCATCCTCATGCGGCTGGGCAAACCGTACCAGTCGAGCAAGGGGCGCCCCGGCGGCGGGCTCGGGCTCTTCCTGGCCATGAACGTGGCGCGCACCCTGGGCGGCAGCGTGACGGCGCGCAACCTGCCCGAGGGCGGCGCCGAAGTCACCATCCGCCTGCCCCTGTCGGCGATCGCGCTGCCCGCCACCGGACCCGCACACCATGGACGATGAACGCCTGCTGCTGATCGTGGAAGACGACGAAGCCCTCGCCCGGACGCTCGCGCGCTCCTTCGAGCGCCGCGGCTACCGCGTGCTGCAGGCCGACAGCCTGGCGGGCGTGGAGGCGCTGCTCGAATCGCACGATCCGGACTACGCCGTGGTCGACCTGAAGCTCAAGGGAGAGGCGTCCGGACTGGCCTGCGTGCAGAAGCTGCACGCCTGCAATCCCGAGATGCGCATCGTGGTGCTGACGGGCTTCGCCAGCATCGCCACCGCGGTCGAGGCGGTGAAGCTCGGCGCCTGCCACTACCTCGCCAAGCCCTCGAACACCGACGACATCGAGACCGCCTTCGGCCTCGCCGAAGGCAACACGGAAGTCGAGCTGACCAACCGCTCCAGCTCCATCAAGACGCTCGAATGGGAGCGCATCCACGAAGTGCTGGCCGAGACCGACTTCAACATCTCCGAGGCCGCCCGCCGGCTGGGCATGCACCGCCGCACGCTCACGCGCAAGCTGGGCAAGCAGCGGGTGTGATCGGGATGGCCCGCTGGGAGCGGCTCGCGCGATCCAGGCTTTTTGCGCTTGCCCTTCGGCGGGGCGCTCGCGGTACCGCACAACCCGCGCCTCCACGATCTGGTGCTCTGGGCTGTAGCGGTAGTGCTGCACCGTGTGCCAGCCGATGCGGCGCTCGATGGTGTTGCCGTGCAGGTCGTAGGTGAAGCGCAGGTCCTGGTACACCGCCAAGCGGTTGTAGGGCACCACGTCCCGCTGGCCCACGCCGCCGCTGGACTGCGCGCCGCCCCGGTTCGGGTTCAGCAGGTTGCCGGCCGGGTCGAACGCGAAGGCTTCGCGCTCGGTGGGCTGTTGTGGCTGTGGCGTGCCGTCGCCGCGCTGCGCGGCCAGGATGCGGCCCAGCGGGTCGTAGCGGTAGTGGCTGTCGCCGCGCAGGCCATCCCGCGTGGCGATGAGGTTACCCGTGGGGTCGTAGCGGTAGTGCCGCGCGATGCGGTCGCCCGAGGGCAGCTGCGGCACTGCGGGCAGGCCCTGGTCCCGGTCCCGCAGTGCCTGCTGTGACGGCATGCCCGGCTGGCCCTGCAGCGCCTGCCGCCGCCCCCCCTTGTGCGCCACCAGCCGGCCCATCGGGTCCCAGCCGTAGCGGCTCTCCAAGGCCCCCTGCGTGCGCTCGATCTCCTGGTGCAGCGCATCGCGTTCGATGTCCGAGAGCACGTGCCCGTCCACGCGGATCTGGTGCAGGTGGCCCGAGCCGTAGTAGAGCCATTGCACGTGCCGGCCGCCGGGCATGCGACTGTCCGTGCGGTTGCCCAGCGCGTCATAGGCATGGCGCCAGGCATAGCGGCCCAGGGTGCCGGCCCCGTCCGGTGCCAGGTGCTCCTGCACTTCCTCGACGAGGCGCGAGAGCGGGTCGTAGGCGAAATGCACCCGGGCATCGGCGTTGCAGGCCTGCCGCATGCTGCCCAGCAGTCCCTACATGTCTTCAGCAAACTTTTTAATCAATCATCGACACGTCAAAAGACTCGCCGTTGTCATCAATAATGTTGTCGCATGATATTTGAATAGCATTATCAGCCGGATCCGCAAATCTTGCCGCATAGTTCAGGCGCAACATATCCGTGACAATTTCCACATCTACCCCATAATCTTTTATCCGCCTTGCGATAGAAGGAAGGTTTTTTGACACAATAAAGCTTAGAACGATGCTGTCACTTCTTTTTTGCCTTTTTTCAGGATAAAAATACAACCCCACCCGGGGATATTCACCATTTACAAGAGCGCCCTCAAAATCCGAATCAAAGCCCAATATATTTTTATAAAAATCACGAACTTCATCAATCTTGACTTTGGAGACTGGTATATGAAAAAACATGAACAAATCAATACCTCCCGCGAGACTTTGGGCGTGCACTCGTTTTAGAAGAAGCGCGAGCTCTGGCTATAGCACACCTGCTACCCTTGAAAACTCTTGCATTAACCCTCGACAATGCCTTTTTCTCTGCAGCATAGAAAGGACTTCTATTTGCCGCCTCATCCGTGCCTATATCTATAAAATCTGCTCCTTTTTGAGCCTGCTCCCTAATCCATTTAGCATTCCCGGCAACGGCTTTTTGCTCCCATTCTTTCCCGTAATCTCTAGGCCCTACGCCTGCCTGAGACCGGGCTTCTTTATCGATTCCACCCCACGATTTTTTAATCGTAACAAATTCGTGGCAAGGAAATTTTGATCGCATTTCATTCGCATAGGATTCAACAGCCGCTTGCCCTTCGCCAATAATTACATACGTTGTCAATCCTAGCGGGTCCACCCAAATCAAAGGATTTGGAGCATACGAGGATAAATTGACCCCGCCCTTAAGCCCAATTGGATCCTGATGCACAAACCGCCCGGTCACCGGATCGTAGTACCGAAACCGGTTGTAGTGCAGCCCCGTCTCCCCATCAAAATACTGCCCCTGGAACCGCAGCGGCTGCTCCACAAAGCTCAGCGCCTGCACTTCTCCCTTCGCCGTCAGCGCCAGAGGCCGCTCCACCTGGGTGAACACCACCGCGTCGTCCGTGCCCGTGTGCATCACCTGCAGCGCCAGCGTCTGCCCCCATACCTGGTAACTCGCCGCCCAGACGATGCGGCCCTGCTCGTCCGTCAACTCCTGCGGCGCGCCGATCTGGTCGCATTGGTAATAGTAGGCGGCAAAATCCTTGGGTCGTGCCCCCTCTTTCTCTTTCTCTGCGGCCTCGCCTTTCCACTCCGACTCCAGCTTCGCCAACGGCACGAAGCTGTCGGGCTCGTAGAGGTACTCCGAGAGCCTGCTGCCCCGCAGCTCCCCCGCCAGCAGATCCCCGTCATAGAGAAACGCCGTTCGCCCGAACGCATCCCGCTTCTCGATGCGCCGGCCCAGCGCGTCGTAGCGGTACTGCGTGACCTGCTCCGTGGCCGCAGGCGCATGCTCTGCGCTGGCATGCCCCTCGGCCGGTCGTTCGCGGTACCGCACGACCCGTGCCTCCACGATCTGGTGCTCCGGGCTGTAGCGGTAGTGCTGCACCGTGTGCCAGCCAATGCGCCGCTCGATGGTGTTGCCGTGCAGGTCATAGGTGAAGCGCAGGTCCTGGTACACCGCCAGGCGGTTGTAGGGCACCACGTCCCGCTGGCCCACGCCGCCGCTGGACTGCGCGCCGCCCCGGTTCGGGTTCAGCAGGTTGCCGGCCGGGTCGAACGCGAAGGCTTCGCGCTCGGTGGGCTGTTGTGGCTGTGGCGTGCCGTCGCCGCGCTGCGCGGCCAGGATGCGGCCCAGCGGGTCGTAGCGGTAGTGGCTGTCGCCGCGCAGGCCATCCCGCGTGGCGATGAGGTTACCCGTGGGGTCGTAGCGGTAGTGCCGGGCGATGCGGTCGCCCGAGGGCAGCTGCGGCACTGCGGGCAGGCCCTGGTCCCGGTCCCGCAGTGCCTGCTGTGACGGCATGCCCGGCTGGCCCTGCAGCGCCTGCCGCCGCCCCACCTTGTGCGCCACCAGCCGGCCCATCGGGTCCCAGCCGTAGCGGCTCTCCAAGGCCCCCTGCGTGCGCTCGATCTCCTGGTGCAGCGCGTCGCGTTCGATGTCCGAGAGCACGTGCCCGTCCACGCGGATCTGGTGCAGGTGGCCCGAGCCGTAGTAGAGCCACTGCACGTGCCGGCCACCGGGCATGCGGCTGTCGGTGCGGTTGCCCAGCGCATCGTAGGCATGGCGCCAGGCGTAGCGTCCGAGCGTGGATTCCCCACCCGGCGCCAGGTGCTCCTGCACCTCTTCGGTGAGGCGCGAGAGCGGGTCGTAGGTGAAGTGCACGCGGGCATCGGTATTGCCGGCGTGCAGCATGCGGCCCAGCAGGTCGTAGGCGAAGGTGGTGAGGCCGCTGCCGGCGCCCTCTTCCATGCCGTCCGGCCCCAGGTGCGCCTTGGCGACGAGGCGCCCCACGGCATCGCGGCGGAACACGGTGCGTTTGGGCAAGGGTGCCGCGGGATCGGGATCGTAGGGGGTGTCCAGCGGCTGGCGGGCATCGCGCTCTTGCAGTTCGGCCAGCTCGCCCGCGGCGTTGTAGCGGTAGCGCTGGATCCGGCCGTCGAAGCCGACTTCTTCGATGAGGTTGTCCGCCGCGTCGTAGGTGAAGCGAGTGGTGGCGCCGTTCTCGTTCTGCAGCGCCACCAGGCGGCCCACGGCGTCGTGCTGGTAGCGCAGCGTGCCGCCCAGCGCATCCTGGCGCTGCACGGGCTGGTCGAGCCCGTTGTAGGCGTAGCGCGTGGTGGCACCCTGCGGATCGGCGTAGCCCGTGAGGTTGCCCTGCGCATCGTAGTCGTAGCGGTGCTCCGCGCCGTCGGGCGAGCGCACGTGGCGCAGCCGGCCCAGCGCGTCGTGGCGGTAGTGGGTGGTCTGGCCGAGGGTGTCGGTGGCGGTGAGCAGATTGCCGAGCGTGTCCCAGGTGTAGCGCGTGGTCTGGCCGGAGCAGTCGGTATAGGCGACAAGCTGGCCGGCATCGTCCCACAGCAGGCGGCGGGTTTTGCCGTGCGCGTCCTCGATGGCCACGGGCAGGCCGCGTGGGTCGTAGCGCCAGCGGGTGGCATGGCCCAGCGGATCGACGCGCTCGGCGAGGTTGCCGCGCTCGTCGTAGTGCTGGCGCCAGACGTGGCCCAGCGCGTCGGTGATCTCCACCGGCAGGTCGAGGTGGCCGTAGGCGAGGCGCGTGGTGGCGCCGGCCGCGTCGGTCACGGCCAGCAGGTTGCCGCGCGCATCGAAGCGCCAGCGCGTGGCCCGGCCGAGCGCGTCGCGGGCTTCCTCGGGGTTGCCGGCAGCGTCCAGGCGGGTTTCGGTGCGCACGGGGCGTCCGTCGGGGCCGGGCTCGGTGATGGCGACGACTTCGTGCGCCGCGTTGTATTCGTAGCTGCTGCGCCGGCCCAGCGCATCGGTGACGTGGGTGGTGCGCCGGCCCAGTTCGTAGTCGAAGCGCGTGTCCAGCAGGCCAGGCGTGTCCGTCCAGGTGCGCACGACGCGGCCGCCCGCATCGTGGCGGCTCCATTGCTGGTGATGGGTAAAGCCGTTGCGGGTGGCGTAGGCCACCATCAGGTGATGGCGGTAGCGGTAGCGCGCGGTGCCGCCCAGGGCATCAGCCGCCTCGACGAGGTTGGCGCGCGGATCGCCGGACTCGTTGCCTTCGGTGCCGTAGGCGTAGCGCGCGAGCACGCCTCCTGCGTGCTGCACGCCGTCCAGCACGCGCGGCTCGAGGTGGATGGCCAGCAGTAACTGGTCCGGCGCACCTTCCTCTGCGCTCCATTCGAAGCGCAATTGCCGGCCCGCACTGTCCGTGAGGCCCAAAGGACGCGGCGCGATGCCGTCGGCGCCCGTGGCGTCGTAGGCGGGATAGCGCAGCGTGACGGCGTTGCCGTTGCGATCGGCCATGCGCGCCAGCGGCAGGCGCCACTGGCCGGGCACGGGGGCCGCGAATTCATGGCGCAGGCCGTCGGTGGATTCGATGCTCCAGCCGCCGCCCTCGTGGTGCCGCACGGTGATTTTCTCGCGCGCATCGAAATGGCTGGCGCCGCGCGGCAGCATCGGCAGACGCACGAGGCGGCCACGCGCATCGTAGTAGTGCACGGCGTCGTAGGCCAGCGCCAGCTCGATGGAGAGCGGCGTGCTCCAGCCCCAGCCGAGCCAGCCCGGGCGCCGGTCGCTGGAGCGGTAGAAGCGGCGCCATGCGATCGGCAGCGGGCCGGGCAGCTCGAAGTCGGTGTCGGCGAGGATCTTGGCGCCGGTGGCGAAGATGACGGGGTGGCAGGTGCCGAGCTCGCAGGACGGCTGCGGCATGTGGCCCGGCCGCGCGTCGTCCATGATGGTGCCCGGTGCGTTGGGGTTGACCTGGTTGTCGCCCCGGTTCGCCACGGGCTTGGGTTTGCCCTTGGCCCGCTTGACGATTTTGCCCAGCACGAAGCCGATGGTGACCGAGGCGACGCCGTTGGCGATGACTTCGGCGATCTGGTCGATCTTGTCATCCGTGAGCGGCGGGGTCAGCAGCTCCTGCACTTCCTTGGCCAGTTCCGCCACCTGAACGGCCGACTCGGCCATGGCAGCGCCGCCCACCACGAGGTTCACCCCGGGAATGAGCTTGCCCACCAACTTGAGTGCCGGGCCGATGAGTACGCTCGGGTCCGTGAGGCTTTCGCCCAGGGCCGCGAGTTGGTCGCCGAAGGCGCCGGGCAGCTTCTCGATGACCTTCTGGGCTAGCTGGTCGTACGGGCCGGGCAACGCCTTCATGGCCAGCCGCATGGCCCATCCCGGCTGGATCACCAGCGCATTGCTCTTGGTGGTATCGAACGAGCGCACGCTGCCCCGGCTCTCGAACTTGGTGTCGCTGCTGTAGCTGGTGGGCTCGGCCGCGCCGCCCACCACGGTGGACTTGACGCCCGCGATGCCGCCCAGGCGGTCGGGCGTGGCGGGTATCGATTCGAAACGGCTGCCGGCGATCGCCACGGGCTGGCCGTCGATCTTCAACGTGGCGGTGCCGTTCTTGAGGCCCGGCCCGTGCGCCATGTTCAGGATCGGCACCGGCGGGCCGTTGGGCTTGGGGAACACGGGGTTCACCGGGCCCGGAATCATCGCCGGGCTGCGGCCCTCGTGGATCGCTCTGCGGTCGTTGACGAACGTGGCCATGGCGCTGCTCAGGAGGTGATCGGAAGGGCACTGCGCCCCGCGCCGGCACTGGGCTGCACCGGCCGCGCAGGGTCCCAAGTGGCGACCCAGGCGGCGGTGCGGGTGGACAGGCCGGACACGGTCTGCAGGCCCGCATGGCCTGCGAGGCGCGTGGGCATGACGGGATGGGTCAGTGCCTGGCGCATTTCATGGAAGAGGGAGAGCATGAGCGGCACCCAGGCGGCGCCCACTTCGCCCAAAAAGGCCGCCGGCTCCCGCGCGGGAGCGAGCCCGCCGTCCGCAGCGAAGGCAGCCGACAGGCTGGCCCGTTCGGCGCCGCGCCAGGCCGAACCATCCATGTCCGACCAGTAGGCCTGCAGCGCGTCGGCGGGCATGCGCGCGGCCTGCAGGGCGGCGCGGCTGGCCTGGATCAAGGCGCGGCCGTCCAGCAGCGACGCCTCGCCCACGCGCGAGGCCGGCTCTTCGGCAAAAGCCGGCGGGTACACGGTGGCGAACTCCCCGGACGCGGGCGTGCGGGCTAAGCGCACAAAGGCGGCGGCCTCGGACGCGACGAAGCCTTCGCAGTGGCCGGCCACCTGCACCCAGCGGCGCTGGTAGAGCACCGGCACCACGGCCGGGTCGGCCAGGCTGTCCACGCCGCCTACGAGCACCTCGGGCACGTCGGGGTGCGCATGCATGAAGCGATAGGCGCTGGCGAGAGCGTCGGCACCGCCCACCGCGCCGCTGGCATGCAGCGTGAGCGGCAGGAATTCGAGGGCGAGATCCAGCGCGCGCGGCAACTCCAGCGCGAAGCGGTCGGTGTCGATGCCGCCGGGCAGCTCGGCCCAGGGCTCGGGCAGCGCCATGAACAGCGGGATCGGCCGCCGCAGGGGCCAGCCCGCAGCGGGCGACGGCCCGGAGCGCAGGGCCTCGTGCAGCGCAGGGGCGGCGAGACGCAGGAGGCGCTCCGTGCCTGTGCAGGCCGGATCGATGCCGGGCACGCGCGAGAGGGTGGCGCGGTGCTCGGCCTGTCCTTCGATGGCCTGCCGCGTGAAACCGGACAGGCCCGCGGCGAGGCTGCTGGCGGTCTGCCAGGCACGGGTGCCGATGGGAGTGCATGCGCCGGTGCCGGCGATGGAGAGAGGCGTCATGGCTGGGGCTGCGCGGCGCCGAAGGCCGCCCGTTCCAGGACCGAGGCCGTTGCGACGGCCAGGCCCTGGACGGGCATCAGGTCGTCGGCGTCGATCCAGAGCGCGCCGGCAAGGCGCGATGCGTGTTCGAAATGGAGCAGTTGGCGCAGGGGCGCGCCGACCAGCGCTGTGGATTCCTCCAGCGCCACGTGGCTGCGGGCGCGGCCCAGGCGCAGCGCCGGCCCGTCCAGGGGCAGCGCGGCCAGTGCCGCGTCCGCCTGCCCGGCGCGCCCGGGCGCGGGCCGCGCCACGTCGAACAGCCCGTCGACCGGCGTGCTGGTCAGCAGTGCCACGGCGTCGGCCAGCGTACGACAGGCGTCTTCATCGGCCCAGGGGGTGTAGGCGGCAAGGTGGCGCAGCAGCGGCACGTCGCCCACCAAAGCGGCCGCCTGGCACTGCAGGCCCCAGGGCATGGCGGGATGGCGCCCCTCGCGCAGGGCGACGGCGAGTTCGTAACCCTCGCGCGCGGCCAGCAGCGCCAGGGCCGCGGGCGATTCGGGCGTGCGGGCCAGCACGGCGCGGGCGGCAGGAGTTTCCTGGGTGCTGCCCATCAAGGCAAGGGTCGCCAGCGCGGCTTCGGTGTCGTTCCCCTGCTCCACCGCGGCCAGGGCCCGGGCCTCGTCGCCGCGGCCGGTGCAACGCCAGCCGCAGAGCACGGCCATACCGCCCGGCAGCGAGGCAGCCCAGGGCGCGACGGCCTCCGCGAACGCGTCCGACACCGCGGGCCGGGCAATCGCCAGCCGCAGCAGCAAGCGGCCGATGGGGGTGCGTTGCGGGTCTTGCAGATCGGCCAGCAGCGCCACGCGCGGCGCGAGGTAGTCTCCCACCGCGCCGTCGAAGGCGAAGCGCAAGGCATCGAAGACCGCGCCCGGCTGGGCCTGCAGGTACTCGCCGCCCAGACGGGCGACCCCGCCCCCGGTGCGGCCGAGCTGCAATTGCAGTACCTCCAGACAGGCGAGCGCGAAGAAGCGCGAGGGCTCGTGCAGGGTTTCGTCGCCCGCGGCGGCGATGGCGTCGCGGCAGGCGGGCAGCAGCTCGGGCGCATGCGCCAAGTGCTGTTTGAGCCCGGCCAGCGCCTGCACGATCGCATCGTCGAACACGGCGATCGCTGCCGGCCGGGCCGCCGAGCGCGGCAGCAGGTGGCTGCGGCGCCAGTACTGGGTGACGAGCGACCGCGCCATGCGTGCGGACGGATCGGTCCAAACGGGAAGATCGGTGGCCCGCGGGACGGGCAGTTCGATGACGTTCATGCGGCTAGGCACGCCGCAGGCTGCGGCGCGCGTGGGATCAAAGACAATGCCGGGCAGGAGGACCCCACCCGATGCTGGACAACCTGACGCCGTTCGCCGCGGAACTGCTGCCGGGCCACGGGCCGGATGGCAGCGCATGCCGCACACTGGTGATCAAGGCGACGCTGGACTTCGCCGGACGGCCCGTGGCCCAGGGCGGCGCACTGCCGATCTACCGCGGCGACGAGTTCTTTCGCGAGCGCGGCCTGCAGGACGCCGTGCGGCACGAGGCTGATCTGGCCCCGTTCAAGCCCCGGGTGGACGTAGTGTTCAACGGCTTCGCCTACGCACCCGGGGGACGCCCGTCGGCCCGGTTCGACGCAGGCCTGTCGGTCGGTGCGGAGACGCGCACGCTGCGCATCTACGGCCGGAGGGTATGGCGGCGGCGCATGGGCGTGTTCCCAGTGGCGGAGGACGTGGAGCCCGCGCTGCGCGTGCCGCTGGTGTACGGCCTCGCGTTCGGCGGCCAGGATGCGGAAGACGCCACCGCTTTCCATGCCGACAATCCTTCGGGCACCGGTTTCAGCGCCGGAGTGCCGCGGGACGGTGCGCCGCTGCACCAGATCGAATGGGCGGACGCGCCGGTGCGCCTGCCCTCGGACAGCGATCCGCCCGCTGGGTTCGGCTGCGTGGGGCGCACCTGGCTGCCGCGGCGCACCCTCTGGGGCAGCTACGCTCCGCAGGAACTGCAGCAGGCGCCCGGGCTCATCGCACGCATGCCCGCCACCTTCGATCCGGCGGCCTGGAACTGTGCGCATCCGCGCATGCAGTTCACGCCGGCCCAGGTGCGGCCGGGCACGCGTATCCGCTGGAGGCACTTGTGCGCCCACGGCGAGGGAGAGGCCACCGTGCCCGGCCTGCAGCCGGCTGTGTCCTGGACCGTGCGGGGCGAGCGCGGAACCATCCACCCCGCGTTCGACACGCTCGTACTGGAGCCCGAACACAGCCACATGGTGCTGGTCTGGCGGCACACGTTCGACAAGGGCTCCGCCCGTTATCTGGAGGGCTTGCAGGTGCATCTCTGACGGGCGCTCAGTTGATGCGGACCTCGGCCGCATCGATGTCCACGAGATCGCGCGCATCGTGCTCGATCTTGAGCGCCACGAGCCGCGCCAGGCCCTGGCCAGTGAGCCGCAGGGACGCTTCGCCGCAGGAAAGCACCACGGCATCCTGCGACTGCAGGCGGATCGTCCGCTGGCTCCAGGGCACGGCGGGCGACGGTGCCAGTACCGCCGTGATGACGGCCTCGCCGCCTGCACGCACGGCCAGCAGCACCTCGTCCCCCGGCACCAGTTCCGGCAGCAGCACGCCCACGGAGGCACCGGTGGCAGCATCCGGCCCTGCGCCGGGACAGTCCACCGCATAGCGGTCCGGGGCCAGCGTCCCGGTGACGCGACCGGCACGCAGAACCGGCGCAGCGCCGGCATCGGCACGGGGCGCGGCATCGTCCGCGGGAATGGAAATGGCGTGCGCATATGCCATCGGAACCCTCCTCTCCTGCTGGTCCCGCCTCACGCGGGGTTGACGTGGCTGTCCGGCGACGAGACCGTCACCTTGGAGCTGCCCGCGATGGAAATCGTCTGGCCGTTGATTTGCACCGTGCCGTCGCTCGTCATGCGCAGCACGGCCTTGCCGCACTGGATCTCGATCGCATCGCCGACCTGAACGGACATCTCCTTGCCCACCGTGAGCGTACGCACCTCGCCCACGGTAGTGGCGGAGTTCTTGCCCACGTTCTCCGTGTAGTTGTCGGAGGTTTCGTCCTTGCGGTCCGCGCCGACTTTCGTGGCCTGGCTCTGCCCGACGGTGACGGAGCGGTTCACGAGCACGTTGGTGGACTGGTTCAGCCCCACGTTCACCACCATCGCCGCGCCCACGTTCACGTTGTAGGCCGCGCCGATGTTCACCATCTTCGCCAGGCCCACGTTCTGCAGGTAGGCGAGGCCAATGGTCTCGGTCTTGAAGCTGCCCACCTTGATCGACCAGTTGTTGCCGATCTTGTCCTTCTCGTTGCGGCCGATGGTCTTCGTGCGGTTCTTGCCGATGGACACCGTCTCATCGATGCCGACGTCTTCCCGGCGGTTGTCGCCGATGCTGATGGTCTCGTCGTGGTCCACCCGCTCCGTGCGATTGTTGTGCACGGTGATCTTCTCGTCGCGGTCGACAGTCTCCGTACGGTCGCGGTGGATGACGTTGGTCTCGTCCCGGTCAATGGTTTTTCGGCGATCCTGTCCCACCCACTTTTCTTCATCGTTT